>NZ_JBHWFG010000002.1:325853-395611 GCF_042733745.1 Streptomyces sp. NPDC059696 | reverse complement strand
GTGGAGTTGACCGGTACTAATAGGCCGAGGGCTTGTCCTCAGTTGCTCGCGTCCACTGTGTTGGTTCTGAAACCACGAACAGCCCCACGCCGCCACGCGTGGTGCGGCTGAACAGTTTCATAGTGTTTCGGTGGTTATAGCGTAGGGGAAACGCCCGGTTACATTCCGAACCCGGAAGCTAAGCCTTACAGCGCCGATGGTACTGCAGGGGGGACCCTGTGGGAGAGTAGGACGCCGCCGAACAATTTTTGGGAAAACCCCGCATCTTCGGATGCGGGGTTTTCTGCGTTTAGGCTCAAGCCATGCGCCACGATCTCGTGATCTTCGACAATGACGGTGTGCTCGTCGACAGTGAGCCCATCTCCAACCGGTTGCTCGCGGCATACCTGACTGAGCTGGGGCACCCCACCTCCTATGAGGAGTCCATTCGGGACTACATGGGGTCCGCCATGCACCGCATTCATGAACTGGTCCTGGAACGGACCGGGCAGCGGCTGCCGGAGAACTTCGACGACGTCTTCCACGCACGGGTCTTCGCCGCGTTCGAGCAGGAACTGGTGGCCGTCGCCGGAGTCTCCCAGGTCCTGGAGAAGCTCGCCGCGGACGGAGTGCGGTACTGCGTGGCGTCGTCCGGGAGCCATGAGCGGATCCGTGTGGCGCACCGGGCGACCGGACTCGAGCGGTGGTTCGACGAGGAGCGGATCTTCAGCTCGCAGGACGTCGGGCGGGGGAAGCCTGCGCCTGATCTCTTCCTCTACGCGGCCGAGCGGATGGGCGTCGCGCCGGAGCGGTGCGTCGTCGTCGAGGACAGCCCGCTCGGTGTGCGGGCGGCTCTCGCGGCCGGCATGGACGTCTACGGCTTCACCGCGATGACGACGGCCCGGAAGCTGGCCGGGGCGAGCCTGTTCTTCTCCGACATGGGGGAGTTGCCCGACCTGCTGCTGTGAACCCGGCTCCGCGAACTCCGCGGAAGCTGAACCGAATTCATCTTTGGCTGGATCTACCCACGAGTAAGCCGGGGCCCTACGCTCGCCGCCATGACTGATGTGCTGCGGCGCGGCAGGACCTCCTTGACCGCGGGCTTCCTGGCGCAGGGCGTCGCCTTCGCCCTGCTCGTGACGAGGATCCCGGCCATCCAGGACCGGTACGGGGTTTCCGACGCGCTGTTGCCCGCCTTCCTGGCCGCCGTGCCCATCCTCGCCGGGGTCGGGAGCGTCGCCACCGAGCGGCTGGTGAAGCGGGTGCGGCCGAGCGGGCTGCTGCGGTGGTCCCAGCCCGTGGTGCTGCTGGCGCTGCTCGGTGTCGGCGCCGGGGACCGGATGCTGGAGCTGGCCGTGTCGCTGGCGGCGTTCGGGCTGGCGGTCGGGGTGCTGGACGCCTCGATGAACATGCTCGGGGTGAGCCTGCAGCGGTCGTACGGGCGGAGCATCATGCTCAGCTTCCACGCGGCGTACAGCCTGGGCGGGATCGTCGGCGCCTCGCTCGCGTGGGCCGGGGCGCACTGGCACCTGGAGTTGTGGGTGTCGTATCTGCCGGTCGTGCTGGTGCTGCTGCCGGCCGTGCTGGTGGGGAGCCGGTGGTACGTCGACGACCGGGGTGCGGTGCCGGTGGCCGAGGAGAAGGGCGGGGACGGCCAGGCGGTCGTCTTCAAGTGGCTGCTGCCGCTGTGTCTGGTGATGACGGTCGCGTACATCGGGGACTCGACGGTCTCCAACTGGAGTGCCAAGTATCTGCAGGACGTGCTGGGGAGCTCCGAGCAGATGGCGACCGTGCCGTACAACGTGTACATGGTCACCACGCTGCTGGGGCGGGCGATCGGTGACCTCGGGGTGCGGCGGCTCGGGGCGGTCGCGGTGGTGCGGGGCGGTGCGCTGGTCGCGGCCGGTGGGTTCGCCGTGGTGGCGGCGGCGCCCGGGGCGTGGGTCGGGATGCTGGGGTTCACCCTGTTGGGGCTCGGGTTGTGCGTGCTGGTCCCGCAGACGTTCGCGGCGGCCGGGAGGCTGTTCCCGGGGGCTTCGGACGCGGCCGTGGCGCGGCTCAACGTCTTCAACTATGTGGGGTTCTTGATCGGTTCACCGTTGGTCGGGGCGCTCGGGGATCTGTGGAGCTACCGCGGGGCGATGCTGGTGCCGATGGTGTTGGTGCTGGTGACGCTGGTGTACGCCCGCTCGTTCGCGCCTCAACCGGACCGATACGGTGGCGGTCATGAGCGGCCGCGCACAGCTGATGTGGGACGAGGCAGTAACGGGCTATGACTTCGGTCCGGGGCATCCGATGGACCCCGTCCGGCTCGCCCTGACCCGGAGACTGGTCGATGCCTTCGGGCTGGACCGTGAGGTGGAGGTGGTCGCCGCGAAGGCGGCCGGGGAGTCGACGCTGCGGCTCGTCCACCGGCAGGACTACATCGGGGCGGTGAGGGCCGCGTCGGCGGATCCGGCGGCGGCGGACCAGTCGTACGGGCTGGGGACGATGGACGATCCGGCGTTCGCGGGAATGCACGAGGTGTCCTCGTTGATCGCCGGGCAGTCGGTGGGGGCGGCGGAGGCGGTGTGGCGGGGTGAGGCGCTGCACGCGGTGAACTTCGCGGGCGGGCTGCACCACGCGATGCCGGGCGGCGCGTCCGGTTTCTGCATCTACAACGACGCCTCGCTGGCGATCGCGCGGCTGCTGGAGCTCGGGGCGGAGCGGGTCGCGTACGTCGACGTCGACGTGCACCACGGGGACGGGGTGCAGGCGGCGTTCTGGGAGGACCCCCGGGTGCTGACGATCTCGCTGCACGAGCACCCTCGGACACTGTTCCCGCAGACCGGGTGGCCGGAGGAGACCGGGGCGGACTCCGCACAGGGCTCGGCGGTGAACGTGGCGCTGCCGGCCGGGACCGGGGACGCGGGGTGGCTGAGGGCGTTCCACGCGATCGTGCCGGAGCTGATCGCCGACTTCCGTCCGCAGGCGCTGGTGACGCAGCACGGGGCCGACACGCACTTCGAGGACCCGCTGGCGCACCTGGCGGTGTCGCTGGACGCGCAGCGGGCGGTGCAGGTGGCCTGTCACGACCTCGCGCACGAGTACGCCGACGGACGATGGGTGGCGCTGGGCGGGGGCGGCTACGCGGTCGTGGACGTCGTGCCGCGGTCCTGGACGCATCTGGTCGCGATCGCGGCGGGCCGGGCCGTGGAGCCCGAGGCGATGATCCCCGAGGGCTGGCGGCAGGAAGTGTTCGCGAAGACGCGGCAGTTGGCACCTGCGCGGATGACGGACGGACGCTGGCCCGTGTCCTGGTCCGGCTGGGACGAGGGTTACGACCCGGCGGACCGCCTGGACCAGGCGGTCCTGGCGGCCCGCCGAGCGGTGTTCCCACTCCGGGGACTGCTGGCGTGAGGGGCTGACGCTGGGGGGCCGCCGGCGTGCGGCCTGACGCCGGTCGGGGTCTGCCCCGGCGCCTCGCGTACGGCCGGCTCGGAGAGGCGGCGGTGACGCCCATCCCTCGGGCGGCTCGGCCAAGTCGAGGAACCATCGGTGACCCGCCGGCCGCTCTCGGCCGGGAAGCGAACCTGCCCGCGCCGATGCACTCTGCCGCCTGCACCCTTCCCGCGCGCCCGTGCCGCTGCCGTGGGCGACGACTCGTGGCCCACGCCCGACACGACTCCCGGCCGGTCGCCCCGCTGCCCCGAGCGGCGGCCTCCGGCCTCCCGCGCAGTCCGCCTCCCGCGCAGTCCGCCGCCCGCGCGGTCCGCCGCCCGCGCGGTCCGCCTCCGCCCCGAGCGGCGGCCCCCCGGCCCCTGGGCCGACCGTGCGGTGTTCGGGGGTTTTGGGGACAGGCCGCGTTCCGGTCGCGCACGATCTGTGTGTGCTGACCACCGAAGCCCTGCGTGCGCATCTGGTGGGCGCGCGGCTCGCCGGGGCCGTGGCCACCTCGCGGGAGCGGAGCCTGCGCAGTTACCGGCTCTTCGCCGCCCGGGACCCCCGGGTGCTGCTCGGGATCGATCCCGAAGGTGCCTGGAGGCAACGGGAGTTGATCGAGCTGATGGCGGACCGGTGTGGCGTTTCGGCCGATTCGCGGCACGTTTCGGGCCATGATGTGATCGACCCGGAGCGGACCCTGACGGCCCTGGACGCCTTCGCGGAGCGTCTCGCCGGGGCCGCCCGGCGGGCTGCTCCCGTCCTTCTCGGCACCGGGCACCCGCACCGGCTGCTCGGTTTCTACGGTGCTCTGGCAGACGCCCTGTCGGCGGCGGGATGTGCCGTCCTCACCCCCGCGCAGGGTCGCCGTGTCGACATAACGACCCGGTTCGGCCTACGTACGTACAACCTCGACTACGTACGAGGAGTCGCGCTGGTGCGGCCCCCCGGTCCCGAACGCCCCGGTTGTGAGCCCGGCGCACATACGCACTCACCTCTCCCGGTTCGTACCGCGCTGGCCGCTTGTGCGGAGACCGGCGGGCCGCTGCCCGAGCTGGTGATCGGGGATCACGGGTGGGTCTGCGGCGCAGGTCAGCTGGGGTTCGAGGCCATCGGGCCGGCCGATGTGGACGATCCGGCGCTGTTCGTCGGGGAGGCCGAGGGGTCCGTCGCGGTCGTCGTTCCACTTGATGACGGCGTGCGGTCCGATTACTACCTGCCGCTTACCCGCTACGTACTCAATCGGGCGTGTCTGTCACAGTAGGCCGCCGATGGGTGCACCTCTTCCCCACTCGCATCACTGGCACCTACATTGGGGAGTGAGCACGCAGCGACGAAGAGTCACCGGAAGGGGAAGCCGGTGGCCGTCGAGTGCGGAAGGTTCAGGTGTGTCATGGCTGCAGCTGGCGAGAGGCCTCTGAACGAGGTTCAGTTCCTTACCGTGGCGGAAGTCGCCTCGGTGATGCGAGTGTCGAAGATGACCGTGTACCGGCTGGTGCACAGCGGTCATCTGCCCGCGATCCGTGTGGGGCGGTCCTTCCGCGTCCCGGAGCAAGCGGTTCACGAGTACCTCCGCGAGAGTTACGTGGGGGTGGAAACCGCCTGACGGCAGGGCCGGGGCGATCCCTCCAGGGCACTTCGGGATCCCTCCGGCCTCCTCGATTACGACCTCAGCGCTCGGACGGGTAGGCTGGCCCCTCGTAGGTCGTATGGGCCCATGGCGCCCAAACACCGAGTGATGAGAAGTGAGCGAGGGTAGTCGTGGGCTCTGTTATCAAGAAGCGGCGCAAGCGGATGGCGAAGAAGAAGCACCGCAAGCTGCTCAAGCGCACGCGCGTTCAGCGTCGCAACAAGAAGTAAGTTCGCGACGCGCGAGCCGCGAGAGCGTTGCTGTGGCCCCCCACCCAACCGGTGGGGGGCCACACGCGTATCCGCGTCGGGCCCCGCGGTCGCGGCCCGCGCTCCTGCGTCCGGCTGCTTCGGTCACTTCGCGCATCAGGCGGTCATCACAGCGCAACGACAACCCGCTAAGTTGGCCCCACGGGGGAACGCGGCCGGGGGCAAGAGGTTTCTGGAAGGAAGGCGCTGATCTTGGGCAAGGTCGTGCTCGTGACCGGAGTGGCCCGCCAGCTGGGGGGCCGGTTCGTCCGGCGGATCCAGCGGGACCCCGACGTGGACCGGGTCGTCGCGGTGGACGCGGTGCCGCCCGAGCACCATCTGGGCGGTGCGGACTTCGTCCAGGCCGACATCCGGCAGCCCGGCATCGCGCGGGTGCTCGCCGAGACGGGCGCCGACACGATCGTCCACCTCGACGTGACGGGCACGCCGCTGGGCAGCGGCAACCGGGCCTCCCTGAAGGAGACCAACGTCATCGGCACCATGCAGCTGCTCGGTGCCTGCCAGAAGTCCCCGTCCGTGCAGCGGCTGGTGGTGAAGTCCAGTACGAACGTCTACGGCTCCGCGCCCCGCGATCCGGCCGTGTTCACCGAGACCACCCCGCCCAAGTCCCTGCCCAGCGGCGGCTTCGCCAAGGACACCGTCGAGGTCGAGGGCTACGTCCGCGGCTTCGCGCGCCGCCGGCCCGATGTGGCCGTGTGCGTGCTGCGGTTCGCCAACATCCTGGGCCCGACCGCCGACACCCCGCTCGCCTCGTACTTCGCGCTGCCCGTCCTGCCGACCGTGTTCGGCTACGACCCCCGGCTGCAGTTCGTGCACGAGGACGACGTGATCGAGGTGCTGCGGCTCGGCTCGCACGAACCCCGGCGGGGCACCCTCAACAGCGGCACCTTCAACATCGCCGGCGACGGCGTGCTGCTGCTCTCCCAGTGTTCCCGGCGCCTCGGCCGGCCCACCGTGCCCCTGCTGCTCCCGGCCGTCACCTGGGCGGGCTCACTGGTGCGTACGCTGGGGATGACGGATTTCTCGCCCGAGCAGATCCGGCTGCTCACGCACGGCCGGGTGGTGGCCACGGGCCAGATGCGCGAGACGCTGGGATTCCAGCCCAAGTACACGACCGCGGAGACGTTCGCGGACTTCGCCCGCAGCCAGGGCCCCGGACTCCTTCCGCCGGAGGCCCTCGCGGGGGCCGTCGACCGGATCGCCGGCCTGCCCCTCGCGGGCGGCGGACACTCCCCGACGCAGAGCGCCAACTGAGGAGCGCATCAACGATGGCGGACGCCAAGGTCATTCCGTTCGACGACGACCGGTCCCGGGGGAGCGCGGCGCAGCGTCCCCAGCGGCGCCGGGGCGCCGGGAACCGCCGCCCGGGCGCGGAGTCCGTGCCGGTGCGTGAGGTGCAGCCCCTGCCCACCAGGGGCGTTGTGCAGGATGATGTTCCTGTGACTTCCGATGAGCAGCCGCCGGAGCCCTCCGGGGACGGCGGCGGGGGCGGGCTGGAACGACGGCTCGCGAGCGGCCTGGCGTTCCTGCGCCGCCGCCTCACCGGGGACTACGAGGTCGACGACTTCGGCTACGACGAGGAGCTCACCGACCAGGTCCTGATGTCGCTGCTGCGCCCGCTGTACGACTCGTACTTCCGGGTCGAGGTGAAGGGCATCGAGAACATCCCGTCCGAGGGCGGTGCCCTGATCGTCGCCAACCACTCCGGCACCCTGCCGATGGACGGCCTGATGATGCAGGTCGCCGTGCACGACAATCACCCGGCGGGACGGCATCTGCGGCTCCTCGCCGCGGACCTGGTGTTCATGCTGCCGGTCGTCAACGAACTGGCCCGCAAGCTGGGTCACACCCTGGCGTGCGCGGAGGACGCGTCCCGGCTGCTGGAGCAGGGCGAGCTGGTCGGGGTGATGCCGGAGGGCTTCAAGGGCCTCGGCAAGCCCTTCGCGGACCGCTACAAGCTCCAGCGCTTCGGTCGCGGCGGTTTCGTCTCGACGGCGCTGCGCGCGGGGACACCGATCGTGCCCTGCTCGATCGTCGGGGCGGAGGAGATCTACCCGATGATCGGCAACGCCAGGACGGTCGCGCGGCTGCTGGGCTTTCCGTACTTCCCGATCACGCCGACGTTCCCCTGGCTCGGGCCGCTCGGGGCGATTCCGCTGCCGACGAAGTGGACGATCCAGTTCGGTGAGCCGATTCCCACCGACGGCTACCCGCCGGAGGCGGCGGAGGACCCGATGCTGATGTTCAACCTGACCGACCAGGTCAGGGAACAGATCCAGCACACGCTCTACAAACTGCTGGTGCAGCGGCGCTCGGTGTTCTTCTGAGTCCGCGGGTGTGTACGACTTCGGGGCGCCCCTTGCGGAAGGGGCGCCCCGAAGTCGTCTTCTAGTCCGCGTCCTCGCTGTCGATGCCCAGGCCGGGCAGCAGGCCGGGCAGGAGGGGCGGGAGCGTCACATCCGGCTCGGGGACGGGTGTGTTGCCCTCTGCCGAGGGGGAGGTGCTGGCCTTCCCGCTGTCCTTCGGCGGGTCGAGCAGGCCGCCGGTGTTGCCGCCGAGCAGGCCGTCGCTGTCACTGCCGGAGCCGGCCGAGCGGCTGGGGCTGCCACTGCCACCGCCGGTGCTGCCCTGGTCGTGGTGCCTGCCGGTGCTCTCGCTGGGGCGGGTCGAGTGGCCGGGGCCCGAGGAGCCGCTGGGCGCGGACTCGGAGGCACCTCGCCGCTTGCCGTCGCCGCCGCCGGTGGCCGGGGGCTCGGGCAGCAGGGAACGCAGCGGGGCGACGTCCTCCTCTATGGCGTCGAAGACGGACGACACCTCGCGGCTGACGTCCCCGAGCTGGACGGGCAGCCGGTCGCGCAGTTCGCCCCAGGCCTCGCGGTGGGAGCGGGAGAACGCGGACAGGGCCTGGATGGGGCCGAGTGAGTCCGGGTTGCGCTCGTAGGCCTGGCTCAGCAGCCGGTGGCCCTCCGAGGCGTCGTGCCGCATGCCGGACAGGGCACGGCGGATCTCGCCGAGGGACTCGTGGTCCAGGGGGCCGCTGCGGCCTCGCTCCATGAGCCGGCGGGCTTCGCTGAGCCGGGTGGAGGCGTGGTCGAGATAGACCCGGCCGCGCTCGTCCGCCCCGTCGGCGAGGCCGAGCTTGACGTCCTCGATGCCGCGTTTGAGGCCGTAGAGCGAATCGCCCGGCAGGGCGTCCGAGCTGGCGGCGGAGACCCCGCCGAAGGCGCTCGCGGCCACCCCGACGCTGAGCCCGCCCGCGGTGAGGCCCTTGGCGAGCCGGGTACGTGGGCGGAACTTCTTCAGTGCCTGTGCGCGGTGTGCGCCGCGGGCCCGGGAGCGCTGCTCGGGGACCGCGCTGTCCGTCGCCCCGCCGCCCGCGGTGCCCTCCTGCAGCATGGCCTCGAAGGCGGCCACCAGCTGGGCCCGCTGGACGACCTTGACCTCCGGGTCGAGCTCCGGCTTGGGCAACGCGCCGAGCCCCGAGGCGAGCGCCAGATGGCGGGCCTGGTCGCTCGATTCCGCGGTGGCCGGGGCCGGAGCCGATCCTTCGGGCTGCTCGGCCGCCGTGCCCTGCTCGGACTGCTCCTCCAGGGCCTGGGCGAAGGCGTTCGCCCGCCGGTGCGCCGATACGTTCGCGATCACTGGCGGCACCTCCTCTCGTCATGACGGTCGACTCCCCAGGGGGTCCTGAGGGTTGCACACCCTGACCACGACCACACGATCGAGTGACCGGAGCCGGCCAGGGGGTGACCACAGGGAGCCTGCATCCCGCACAACGAGCGGCGCGGCACTTGGGTTACGGACGTCGGCTGATCGGATGCCGAAGTCAACCGACTTTCACGGACCGTGAGTTGGATGTCGCCGAGGGTGCCGGTCGGTCAGCGGGCGTCTTCCGGCAGGAGCCGCGCCAGGGTGCGCACGGCCCGGTACTGGAGCGTCTTGATGGCGCCCTCGTTCTTGCCCATCACCCGGGCGGTCTCGGCGACCGAGAGGCCCTGGAGGAAGCGGAGCGTCACGCACTCCTGCTGCTGGGGGTTGAGCCGCCGTACGGCGTCGAGCAGGGCGGCGTTGGAGAGGGACTCCAGGACGGAGTCCTCGGGGGAGCGCTCGACCTCGTTGGCGTCGAGCATCTCGCCGGTGGTGACCTCGAGGCGGAAGCGGCTGGACTTGAAGTGGTCCGCGACGAGGTTGCGGGCGATGGTCACGAGCCAAGCGCCGAAGTCACGGCCCTGCCAGGTGAAGGTGCCGATCCTCCTGAGGGCCCGCAGAAAGGTCTCGCTGGTGAGGTCCTCGGCGGTCGCCTTGCCCCCGACCCGGTAGTAGATGTACCGGTAGACGGTGTCGCTGTACTGGTCGTAGAGGCGGCCGAAGGCGTCGGACTCGCCGGCCTGGGCGCGCTCCACGAGGTCCATCATCCGGGCGCTGTCGCTGTCAGCGGCAGGCCGGCGTGCGGTGGCCGCGCCGGAGGGGCGCCCCCGTCTGCCGACCGCGGCGCTGCCGTCGGCCAGTGCGTAGCAAGGGCCAACGGGCGCGGCGGTGGCGAATGCGGGGACGGCGTACGCGGTGGGGACGAAGCCGCGCAACAGGTCGTGGACCGTTGCGCGCAGCGTAGCCAGGCCCGAGGCGTCAACCCCGACGTGTGGGTACACGGGACTCCCAGAGGCAGAGCTTCCATCACGTGCAGTGCGGGACCTTTCACCCGTCGTAGCGACGGAGGGGTACCGGATTGCGTCTGAGGAGAATAACGCTTCGTGCAGGGCCTGCTACACCGAGTTGCTCAAATCATCGATTACGTCGCTTCCGTAACCGATTGACGCCGGATCAAGTGCCGCAGTGTGACTGGTTGTTGATCGGAAACCTTCGGATTGGGTCTGAGTCCAGGGCGTGTTGTGGCCGTGTGCAGCCAAGAGGACTGGACACGCGGTTGTGGGGGTACGCCAGTTGGATTTACGGCGATTGTCAGGCCGTAAACATCGGTGTCCCGGTTTGATCGGACCGTCAGCGGCGGCGGCGGTGCAGGGCGATGGCGGCCGCCGTGCCGCCCGCGACCGCGCCGACGCCGGCCGCGGCCGGGATGCCGACCTTGGCCGCCTTGCGGCCCGTGCGGTAGTCGCGCAGGCGCCAGTCCAGCTCCCGGGCGTGCTTGCGCAGCTTGCTGTCCGGGTTGATGGCGTAGGGGTGGCCGACCAGCGAGAGCATCGGGATGTCGTTGTGCGAGTCGCTGTAGGCGGCGCAGCGGCCGAGGTCCAGACCCTCGGCGGCGGCCAGGGCGCGTACGGCCTCGGCCTTCGCCGGACCGTGCAGCGGTTCGCCGACGAGCTTGCCGGTGTAGACGCCGTCGACGGACTCGGCGACCGTGCCGAGGGCGCCGGTCAGGCCGAGGCGGCGGGCGATGACCGTGGCGATCTCGACGGGGGCGGCCGTCACCAGCCACACCTTCTGGCCGGCGTCCAGGTGGGCCTGGGCGAGGGCGCGGGTGCCGGGCCAGATGCGCTCGGCCATGTACTCGTCGTAGATCTCCTCGCCGATCGACTGGAGCTCGGCGACGCGGTGGCCCTGGACGATGGACAGGGCCGACTCGCGGGCCTCCTGCATGTGCTCGGGGTCCTCGACCCCGGCGAGCCGGAACCACGCCTGCTGCCAGGCGAACTTCGCGAGGTCGCGTGTCTCGAAGAACTTCCGCTTGTACAGGCCCCGCCCGAAGTGGAAGATCGCGGCGCCCTGCATGACCGTGTTGTCCAGGTCGAAGAACGCGGCGGCCCGGTCGTCGCCATGGACCGGGAACTGCGGTTCCTCGGTCGTGCCGGCGACTTCCTGGGTGGACTTGCGGGCTGCCTCCGCCGAGGCCTCGCCTGCCAAAACGCTCCGCGCCGTGGCGGAGCGCCTACGGGGAGTGAGCCATCCGAGAGCGGCCATGGCGTGAGCATAGCCAGTTCGTTCGGGGGTTCCGGAGCCGAGAGGTTGGGGGCGTGTGAACTCTCGGCAAGCATGTCGTCAAAAGACGCCCCGCGGGACGGAGGTGTCCGGCGCGTCGGCCGGGGGCTTCTCCGCGGGTTCCGCTCGCCCGCGGGCGCGCGACAATGGCCGACATGAGTCCCCTCTTCCGTCGCAGGCCCTCCGGTGACCGGCTCGTCACGCTGATCCGCAAGCCCGGCTGTCATCTGTGTGATGACGCACAGGCCGTTGTGGAGAAGGTGTGCGGTGATCTGGGAGTCGCCTGGGAGCAGAAGGACATCACCGAGGATCGGGAACTGCACGAGCAGTACTGGGAGCAGATCCCGGTCGTGCTGGTGGACGGCAGGCAGCACACGTTCTGGCGCGTGAACGAGGACCGCCTGCGCAAGGCGCTGACCGGCTGAACCCGCCGTGATCCCGCCCGGTGGGCGACTGACCGATCAGTCCAAAAGAGGTCGCCGGGTCGCTTAGGATCGATGGTGGCTTGGTCTCGGGGGCGGGATTCACTGAGGAGAGTGTGCGGTTTTGCCCCCAGAAGACAAGGAACGGTGGTGCTCCGGCGCCGGTTCCCTGCGTGCGCGCCGGGGGCGCGTGACCCCGGTCACGTTGGCCGGGCAAATCGGACACCATCTTTGTGCACGCGTTCACAAAGACATAGCCTGCTTTCGACGGGGCGGTCATGTAGGGACGTATGACCGCCTACAGCCCCGCTCTACCCGCAGGAGCACCGTGGCAACTGGCCGAACTCACCGACCGGCGACCCGCAGCCGAGGGATTCCCGAGGCCACCGTCGCCCGGCTTCCGCTGTACCTCCGCGCTCTGACCGCGCTGTCGGAGCGCTCCGTCCCCACGGTCTCCTCCGAGGAGCTCGCGGCCGCGGCGGGGGTCAACTCCGCGAAGCTGCGCAAGGACTTCTCCTACCTCGGCTCCTACGGGACCAGGGGTGTCGGCTACGACGTCGAGTATCTCGTGTACCAGATCTCCCGCGAACTGGGGCTCACCCAGGACTGGCCGGTTGTGATCGTCGGTATCGGCAACCTCGGCGCCGCCCTCGCCAACTACGGCGGGTTCGCCTCCCGTGGCTTCCGGGTCGCCGCGCTGATCGACGCCGACCCGGCCATGGCCGGCAAGCCCGTCGCCGGGATCCCGGTGCAGCACTCCGACGACCTGGAGAAGATCATCCAGGACAACGGCGTGTCGATCGGTGTCATCGCCACCCCCGCCGGTGCCGCCCAGGCGGTCTGCGACCGGCTCGTGGCCGCCGGTGTCACCTCCATCCTGAACTTCGCGCCGACCGTGCTGTCCGTCCCCGAGGGCGTCGACGTGCGCAAGGTCGACCTCTCCATCGAGCTGCAGATCCTCGCCTTCCACGAGCAGCGCAAGGCCGGGGAGGAGGCCGCCTCCTCCGACGGCGGCGTCCCGGCCGCCGCCGCCCGCAGCGACTCCGCCGACCAGGGGCCCGACGGGGACATGCCCGCCGTGATGCCGGCATGAGCCTCCTCGTCGTCGGACTCAGCCACCGCAGCGCCCCGGTCAGCGTCCTGGAGCGGGCCGCGCTCACCACGGACGCGCAGGTCAAGCTGCTCCAGGACACGGTCGCCGCCGAACCGGCCGCCGAGGCCGCGGTGCTCGCCACCTGCAACCGCATCGAGCTGTACGCCGACGTGGACAAGTTCCACGCCGGTGTCGCCGAGCTGTCCACGCTGCTCGCCCAGCACAGCGGGGTGGGCCTCGAGGAGCTCACTCCCTATCTCTACGTGCACTACGAGGACCGGGCCGTCCACCACCTGTTCTCGGTGGCCTGCGGCCTGGACTCGATGGTCGTCGGCGAGGGGCAGATCCTCGGCCAGATCAAGGACTCCCTGGCCCGGGCGCAGGAGCTGCACTCCGCCGGCCGGCTCCTGAACGACCTGTTCCAGCAGGCCCTGAGGGTGGGCAAGCGCGCCCACTCCGAGACCGGCATCGACCGCGCCGGGCAGTCCCTGGTCACCTTCGGCCTGGAGCAGCTGGCCCGCGGCGGGGACGTACAGCAGTGGGCCCGGGGCAAGAAGGCCCTGGTCATCGGGGCCGGGTCGATGTCCTCCCTGGCCGCGGCCACGCTCGCGCGGGCCGGTGTCGCCGAGGTCGTCGTCGCCAACCGCACCTTCGACCGGGCCGAGCGCCTGGCGCAGATCCTGATGGAGGGCGACGACACGGACGTGGCGGCCCGCGCGGTACCGATGGAGTCGGTGCCGGCCGAGCTGACACGTGCCGACGTCGCCGTCTCCTGCACCGGCGCGACGGGCCTGGTCCTGACGGCCGGGTCGGTCGCCGAGGCGATCGAGGGCCGTACGCCCGCGCCCTCGGCCGTGCCCGGCGAGGACGCTCCGGGCGGCGGCCCCGCGGCCGGCCCGGGTGCGCAGCGCGGCGGCCCGTCGGGCACCGGCCTCGGCAGCGAGGACGGCTGTCCGCTGGACCTGTCCGCCGTGCAGGGCACCGCCGGCTTCTCCGTGCTGGGCGAGGCCGCCGTGGCCGGGATGGCCGCCGCCGACCTGGAGCAGCACGCGGCGTGGGTGGACAACGGCACGGCGGGCGGCGACCGGCGCACGGCGGGCGCTCCGGCCCGGCCGGCACAGACCGGCACGCTCGACCCGGCCGCCGACACCGACGCCATCACCGCGCTCGCCGCGACCGCCGCCACCGTCGGCCGGATCCCCGAGCGGCGCCGGCCCGAGCCGGTCGAGGAGCCGCAGCGGCCCGAGCCCGTGCTCTTCCTGCTCGACCTCGCCATGCCGCGCGACATCGACGCGGCCGTGCACCGGCTGGGCGGGGTGCGGCTGGTGGACATCGAATCGCTGGCGGAGGCCTCCGCGGGAGCTCCGATGGCTGCCGATGTGGACCAGGTCCGGCGTATCGTCTCCGACGAGGTCGCGGCTTTCGGGGCTGCGCTGCGGGCCGCGCACATCACCCCGACCGTGGTCGCCCTGCGCACCATGGCCGCCGACGTCGTGGCCGGCGAGATCGCCCGGCTCGACGGGCGGCTGCCCGGACTCGACGACAAGCACCGAGCGGAGATCACCCAGACCGTGCGGCGCGTGGTCGACAAACTGCTCCACGCGCCGACCGTGCGGGTCAAGCAACTCGCGGCCGAACCCGGCGGCGCCGGGTACGCGGACGCGCTGCGGACCCTGTTCGACCTCGACCCCGAGACGGTGGCCGCCGTCTCCCGGGCCGAGGAAAGCACCACCCAGAGAGACCGAGGGCCGGCATGAACGACACGCGTGAGCCGCTGGGGCGCGTCGGCGCCGAGGGCACGAGCGCGCGGAGGCCCGAGGGGCTGAGCACGGTCGAGTCCTCGACACCGGCTGAGGCGCCCCTGCGGGGAGCGGACGCACCGGGGGCGCTGAGGCTCGGCACCAGGCGCAGCAGGCTCGCCATGGCCCAGTCCGGGCAGGTGGCGGAAGCCGTCAGCCGGGTCACCGGGCGGCCCGTCGAGCTCGTCGAGATCACCACGTACGGCGACGTCTCGCGTGAGCAGCTCGCCCAGATCGGTGGCACCGGCGTGTTCGTCAACGCGCTGCGCGACGCGCTGCTCGCGGGCGAGGTCGACTTCGCGGTGCACTCGCTGAAGGACCTGCCGACCACGCAGCCCGACGACCTGGTCGTGGCCGCCGTGCCGGTGCGCGAGGACCCGCGGGACGTGATCGTCGCCCGGGACGGCCTGAAGTTCACCGACCTGCCCTCCGGGGCCCGCATCGGTACGGGTTCGCCGCGCCGCATGGCGCAGCTCAACGCGTACGCCCGCAGCCACGGACTGGACATAGCGACGGTCCCGATCCGCGGCAACGTCGACACCCGCATCGGGTTCGTGCGCAGCGGGGAGCTCGACGCCGTCGTGCTGGCCGCCGCCGGACTGAACCGGATCGGCCGCGGTGACGAGGTGACCGACTTCCTGTCGGTCGACACGGTTTTGCCCGCCCCCGGCCAGGGGGCCCTGGCGATCGAGTGCGCCGCAGTCAATGCGGACCTCGCCGCCGTGCTCGCCGAACTCGACGACCCGTTCACGCGGATCGCCGTGACGGCCGAGCGATCACTGCTCGCCGCCCTGGAGGCCGGTTGCAGCGCCCCCGTGGGCGCGCTGGCCGACCTTCCCCCGCTCTCGGCACCGCTCGAGCGGGGGGACCACCAGGCCGACCTGCAGATTGTCAAGGAAATGCGCCTGCGCGCCGTCGTCGGGACCACCGACGGCACGCGCATGGTGCAGCTGTCCACCACCGGTCCCGTGCCCGAGACGCACGACGGGGCAACGGCGCTCGGTCGCGAACTCGCGGCCGAGATGCTCGCCCAGGGCGCGGCCGGTCTGATGGGGGAGCGAGCACATTGAGCCCCACCACCCTTTCCGCCGGTCCTGAACACGGGCACGTCACCTTCCTGGGTGCCGGACCCGGAGATCCGGGACTGCTGACTCTGCGCGCCGTGGAGGCGCTGGCGAGTGCCGACGTCCTCGTCGCCGAGCACGAAGTGCTCGACGTCGTACGTCAGCACGCCAGGCAGGGCGTCTCCGAGGTGCACACGGATCCGGATCCTTCGCAGGACCCGGCGCCGGGCACAGGAACGCCCCAGCTGACGGTAGTTGACGGCACGTCAACCACCGCCGCAGTCCCCGCGGTGCGGGATGCCGCACATCTTGTCATGGAGGCCGCGCGGGGCGGCAGGCGGGTCGTGCGTGCGGTGTCCGGGGACCCGGGCCTCGACGCGTACGCCGCCGAGGAGATGCTGGCGTGCGCCGCCGCCGGGGTGCCCTTCGAGGTGGTCCCCGGCATCGCGAGTGCCGTCGGTGTGCCCGCCTACGCCGGTGTGCCGCTGCGGGACGCGCAGGGCGCGGACGTGCGGTTCGTCGACGCGCGGACGGCGTCGGACCGGTGCTGGACGGAGGTCGGGGCGTCGGACGGCACGGTCGTCGTGTCCACGACGCTGGACTCCGTCGCGGCGGCGGCCGGTGAGCTCGTCTCCGCCGGGCGCAAGCCGGACACCCCCATGACGGTCACCGTCGCCGGTACGACCACCCGGCAGCGCACCTGGACCGCCACGCTCGGCACGATCGCGCAGACGCTGAAGCAGGCCAAGGTGCTGCCCTCGCCCGACGGCGGCCGGCCGGTCATAGCCGTGGTCGGGGATCGTTCCGCCGCCGCCCAGCGCGACCAGCTCGCGTGGTTCGAGTCCAAGCCGCTGTTCGGCTGGAAGGTGCTCGTGCCGCGTACGAAGGAGCAGGCGGCGTCGCTCTCCGACCAGCTGCGGTCGTACGGGGCCGTGCCGCACGAGGTGCCGACGATCGCCGTCGAGCCGCCGCGCACGCCCCAGCAGATGGAGCGCGCGGTCAAGGGGCTCGTCACGGGCCGCTACGAGTGGATCGCCTTCACCTCGGTGAACGCGGTCAAGGCCGTGCGGGAGAAGTTCGAGGAGTACGGGCTCGACGCGCGTGCCTTCGCGGGCATCAAGGTCGCGGCGGTGGGTGAGCAGACCGCCAAGGCGCTGATCGCCTTCGGTGTGAAGCCGGACCTGGTGCCGAGCGGGGAGCAGTCGGCCGCCGGTCTGCTGGAGGACTGGCCGCCCTACGACCCGGTCTTCGACCCGATCGACAGAGTGTTCCTGCCGCGGGCCGACATCGCCACGGAGACGCTGGTCGCCGGGCTGATCGAGCTCGGCTGGGAGGTCGACGACGTCACGGCCTACCGGACCGTGCGGGCCTCGCCGCCGCCGGCGGAGACCCGTGAGGCGATCAAGGGCGGCGGCTTCGACGCCGTGCTGTTCACCTCGTCCTCCACCGTGCGGAACCTGGTCGGCATCGCCGGCAAGCCGCACAACGTCACCGTCATCGCCTGTATCGGCCCGGCCACGGCCAAGACCGCCGAGGAGCACGGGCTGCGGGTGGACGTGATGGCTCCCGAGCCGTCCGTGCACAAGCTGGCCGAGGCGCTGGCCGACTTCGGCGCGAAGCGGCGTACGGCGGCTCTGGAGGCCGGGGACCCGGTGACGCGGCCGAGCGAACGGCGGCCGGGGGCGCGACGCAGGCGCTCGACGACCTGACCGACCCGCACTGGCTGCGGCTACGCGGGTGTCACCGCGTGGCCGTAGCGCAGGAGGTTGTCCGGGTCGTAGACGGACTTGTCGTGGCGTAGGCGGGCGTAGACCTCCGGGGTCCAGGCGCGGGCGCGGTCCTGCTCGTCGCCCGGGGTGCCGTGGATGTTGACCATGGTGCGGCCCGTGCCGTACGGGGCCATGGCCGTGTAGAGGCGGCGCGTGGCCTGTTCGACGGCCTCGGCGACGGGTGGGGCGGGCATGAGGCCGACCGATTCCATGAAGTAGCCGGCGTCGCGGGAGCAGACCGCGTCCTCGACGGCGGACGGGCGGGCCAGGGCGCCGCCCATGTGCCGCAGGGAGGCCACGAGGAGCGGGTACTCGGCGCCGGCCGCCGCGCCGACCTGCTCCAGGAACGTGCCGAGGGCGTCGGGGGTCAGGTCGCGCAGCAGCATGCAGCACTCGCGCGCCGGGAGCGGGTCCTGGGGTTCCATGTGGATGCGGTCCAGGTCCGCGCAGTCCATCTCCTCGATCGTGTCGACCGACACGGGGGCGGCTTCCCGCAGTGGTGCGATCAGGGACTCGCCCTCGGCCGGGTCGCCCGGCCACGCGATCGCGACCCGCGCCCAGAAGCCGCCGCGCAGGGGCTCGGGGATCTGCGGGATCGGCGGCAGGCGCAGCACCGAGAACATGCTGCACATCTCGTCCGGAACCGTGCGGGTCCAGTCCGTCCAGGTCCGCAGCAGGGTCTCCGTGTGCTCGGCGTGGCAGTGGAGGGCGCCGCCGTAGAGCCGGGGGAGCGGCAGCAGT
The DNA here is from genome assembly GCF_042733745.1 of Streptomyces sp. NPDC059696. NCBI lineage: Bacteria > Bacillati > Actinomycetota > Actinomycetes > Kitasatosporales > Streptomycetaceae > Streptomyces > Streptomyces sp. NPDC059696. The sequence continues at coordinate 377,491 of NZ_JBHWFG010000002.1, read as the reverse complement.
TCGGTGACCAGCGAGGTGACGATGCCGACGTTGCCCTTGCCGCCGCGCAGCGCCCAGAACAGCTCCGGCTCGCGCTGCGGGTCCGACTCGCGCGGGTGGCCGTCCGGGGTGACGACCTGGAAGGAGCGGACCAGGTCGGCGGCGTAGCCGTAGGCCCGGCCGAGGACCGGGAGGCCGCCGCCCAGGGTGTAGCCGACGACGCCCGCGTCCGTGGAGGTGCCGCACAGGCCCGCCAGGCCGTGGGGGGCGGCCGCGGCCATGACGTCGCTCCACTTGGCACCGGCGGCGATGGTGGCGGTGCGGGTGGTGGGGTCCACCTGGACGTCCGTCATACGGGACGTGGTGATCAGCAGGCCGTGCTCGATCGGGTAGTTGGCGCCGTGGCCGGTGGCCTGGACGGCGACGGGAGTGCGGGTGGCGTTCGCCCAGCGCAGGGCGGTGACGACGTCGTCGGGGCCGGTGGCGCCCACGGCCACGTCCGGGGTGTGGAGGGAGGCCAGGTTGAAGCCGGTGACCTCGTCGGCGTAGGCGGGGTCGCCGGGGCGCAGTACCGGCGCGTGGATCTCCGAAAGGGCGAAGAGGTCGGGGGTGTGGTGGGTGGCGGTCATCGCGTCCTCCGCGGGGGCGGGTACGGAGGGACGGCGGCGGTGGGGGTGGCCGGCCGTCGGGGTTCTCGTCCTGCTGTTTCAGGATGGACCTGGGGGTGCGGGGGCGCATTGCGGGGCTGTGGGTTTCGGGATACTCGGCGTTCGCGCCCGGGGCGGGGGGTTTCGCAGCCCGGCGGAGCGGGGTGCCTCCCCCGAGCGCTCGGCTCCGCTCGAGCAGGGGACCCCCACGCCCACCCGTGCCGCCCCCTCGCGGCGCGCCTGCCCGCAGCGGGGGCGGTGGTGCATCGCGTGCCCGTGGCTGGAGCCTGGGAGTGTGCGTGATCGCGGGCGGTGCGGGGCCGACAGGGCGTCGGTATCGGGGGGTTTGGGGCGGGCGTAGCGTAGGGGGCATGACGTCGTACGGATCATTCCCCGGTTCTCGGCCGCGGCGGTTGCGGAGCAACGCCGTGATGCGTCGGATGGTCGCCGAGACCCGGCTGCACCCCGCCGATCTCATCCTCCCCGCCTTCGTGCGCGAGGGCGTCAGCGAGCCCGTGCCGATCGCCGCCATGCCGGGGGTCGTGCAGCACACCCGGGACAGTCTGAAGAAGGCCGCCGCCGAGGCGGTCGCGGCGGGGATCTCGGGGATCATGCTGTTCGGCGTGCCGGAGGAGTCGAAGAAGGACCCGCTCGGCACGCCCGGGACCGACCCGGACGGGATCCTCCAGGTCGCCCTGCGGGACGTGCGCGCCGAGGTCGGGGACGACCTGCTCGTCATGTCCGACCTGTGCCTGGACGAGACCACCGACCACGGTCACTGCGGTGTCCTGGACGAGCAGGGACGGGTCGACAACGACGCGACCCTGGAGCGTTACGCCGAGATGGCCCAGGTGCAGGCCGACGCCGGCGCCCATGTCGTCGGGCCCAGCGGGATGATGGACGGCCAGATCGGCGTCATCCGCGACGCCCTCGACCAGATCGGGCGGGAGGACGTCGCGATCCTCGCCTACACCGCCAAGTACGCCTCCGCCTTCTACGGGCCCTTCCGCGAGGCCGTCGGCTCGTCGCTGCAGGGGGACCGCAAGACGTACCAGCAGGATCCCGCGAACGCGCGGGAGTCGCTGCGCGAGCTCGCCCTCGACCTGGAGGAGGGCGCGGACATGGTGATGGTCAAGCCGGCCGGGCCCTACCTGGACATCCTCGCCCGGGTCGCGGACGCCGTGGACGTGCCGGTCGCCGCCTACCAGATCTCCGGCGAGTACTCGATGATCGAGGCCGCCGCCGAGAAGGGCTGGATCGACCGGGACCGGGCGATCATGGAGTCCCTGACCGGTATCCGCCGGGCCGGTGCGCGCACCGTCCTCACCTACTGGGCCACCGAAGTGGCCCAGAAGCTCAAGGACCGGTAGGGCGGCGCTCAGTAGGACAGCGCGTCGTCCATGTCGCGCAGCCAGTAGGTGACCTTCAGGGTGCTGTCGTAGTAGACGCCCTTGGCCGGCAGGGCCGGGATCGCCGAGGGGCCGCCGTCGCTGTCGGGCGTGTAGCCCTGGAAGCCGACCGTGAGCTTGTGGCCGGTGGTGCCCCACTCGCCGCTGCCGTCGGCGGCCGACAGCGAGACGCCCGCGTAGCCGGACTCGCCGGGGGCCAGGGTCGTCACCGCCTGCGGCTGGGAGTCCTCGATGGCCTGCGGAACCCACTGCATCTCGTCGAAGCGCAGCACCGGGTAGTAGGTGAGGTCGCACGTCTTCGAGCCGGTGTTCTTCACCGTGATCAGCATGTGGTTGAGGGGGCGGCGGACCGGCTGGGCGGTGACGGTGGTGTTGGAGCCGTTGCAGGGGACGCGGGTCGCGGCGGCACCCTTCCCGCCCTTCGTGTCCTTCCCGCTCTTCGCGGCCTTCGAGGCCTGCCGGTTCTCGGTGGCCTGCGTCGCCCGCCGGTTCTTCGCGCTCGTCGCGTCCTTCGCGTCCTGCGTGCTCTCCGGGGCCTGACCGGCCCGCGTGGCCTGCCCGGCGGTGACGGTCGCCGAGGCCGGCTCGGAGCGGGCGGCGCCCTCGTCCTGCGTGCCGGTGCCGTCCTGGCACGCCGTCAGGGCGAGGGCGGCCAGGAGGGCGGCGGGGAGGGCGTGGTACATGCGCATGTCTGCGGTTCCTTTCGGACAAAGGCGGTGGGCAAGCAGGCCCGGGTGGGCCGCGCCGTCGGTGGTCCCGGAAGCGGCGTGCTTGGATGACCAGAGCTTGTGCGGTGATCCGTCCCGGCTGCCAGACCCGGCGGCCCATCAGGGACGTTGGAACGGCCGCACATGCTCTGACCAGGGAGAACGGCCATTCCCTGGAACGGGGGAACGGGACACGGGGCATGGAGGAACGGTGTCGGAGGGGACGACCGCGGCGGAATTCGCCGCACTGCTGGGGGAGCTGAAGGAGCGCTCCGGGCTGAGCTACGGGGTGCTCGCCAAGCGGCTCCACATGAGTACGTCGACGCTGCACCGGTACTGCAACGGCGATGCCGTGCCGACCGATTACGCGCCGGTGGAGCGGCTCGCCAGGCTGTGCAAAGCCTCGTCGGAGGAGCTCGTCGAACTGCACCGGCGGTGGGTCCTGGCGGATGCCGCGCGGGCACGCAAGGGGAGCGGCGCCACGGGCGGTGGCGGCAAGGGGAGCAGGGGCGGGGAGAGCCGTGGCGAGGGCAGCGGTGGTGAGGAGAGCAGGGGCGAGGGCAGCGCTGGTGAGGGAAGCAGGGGCGAGGAGAGTGGTCGTGCCGGGGACGGCGTCCCGGTCTCGGGTGCAGTCGTGGCCGCGGACGGCGTCCCGGTGTCGGGCGCGGTCGTGGCCGGGGACACCGATGCCCCCGCGCCGGAGGCCCCCGCACGGCGTCGCCCCCGCCGTGCCCTCCTCGTCGGTGTCGCCGTAGCCGTGGCCCTCACCGGGGTCGGTCTCGCCGTGGCCGTCCCGCTGGACGGGTCGGACGACGGCGGGCGGGGCGGAACGGCGGTGGTCTCGAGCGGTGCTGGTGGCGGGCCGGCCGGTGACGGTCCGGCGGCCTCCGTGCGGCCGTCCGCCGGTTCGTCCACCCCGGGCGGCGAGGACAAGCACCGGGCGGAGACCAAGCACCCGGGCAGGGGCGGGGGGAAGGACGAGGGGAAGAAGGAGCCTGCCGCCTCGGACACCGCCGCCGGTGGTTCCGGCCGCCCCGGTCGCGACACCGCCCCCGCCGCCGCTCCTCTCACCGTGACCACGGAACCGCACGCCTGGGAGAGCCCCTGCTCCCAGCGCTACCTGGTGAACCTGCCGCCGGGGCAGGTCCGCCCGCCGCCGATCGAGCCGGACGCGCCCGGCTGGGTGGCGGCCATGGGGGCCGTGCCGTCGGGGGAGCAGCTGCTGAAGCTGACCGTGCAGGGCAAGGGCGAGGAGACCGTGGTCGTCAAGGATCTGACGGTCCGGATGGCCGGCAAGCGGGCGCCGCTCGCCTGGAACGACTACGCCATGGGATATCCGGGCGTCGGCTGCGGTGGCGGTGTGCCGACCCGGTTCTTCACGGTCGCCCTCGACGCCACGCGCCCCGGGGTCGTGCCCGAGGCGGGGCACGCGGACTTCCCCTTCAAGGTGAGCGAGTCCGACCCGGAGGTGTACTACATCCAGGCCGACGCCTCCGCGTACGACGTCAGCTGGTACCTGGAGCTGACGTGGTCCAGCGGCGGCCGGACGGGCACGCTGATCGTGGACGACCACGGCCGGCCGTTCCGTACGAGCGGCAACAACGGGCGTCCGGCGTACGAGTTCCCGCTGGGCGGCGAGAAGTGGGTCGAGGAGGGGACCACACAGTAGTCGCCGGGGGCCTCAGTGGAACTCGTGGACCAGCTCGATCCTTCCGGGGATGTGGGCGTTGAGCTCGTCGAGTTGCTTAGTCCTTGTCGAGGCACCATCAAACCGGTTGAGCCGTTAGCTTGTTGCTCGTCGTAGTGGTTGTCGATCGAACTGCCCACGCTTCAGGGAGACGTTCATGTCCGGTGACGCCCTCAGCCAGGATCCCGCCGAGCTGCGGAGGAGGATCGACAGCAGCAAGGCGCACCCGGCCCGGGTCTACGACGTCTTCCTCGGCGGCAAGGACCACTACCCCGCCGACCGGGACGCGGCCGCCGCCGCGCTGGCCGCCAACCCGCGCGGGTACCTCGACGTCCGGCACAACCGCGACTTCCTCCGGCGCGCGGTGACCACGCTCGTGGAGCAGGACGGCATCCGGCAGTTCCTGGACATCGGCACCGGCCTGCCCACCGCCGAGAACGTGCACCAGATCGCGCAGCGCATCACGCCCGAGTCGCGGGTCGTGTACGTCGACAACGACCCCGTGGTGCTCGCGCACGCCCGCGCCCTGCTGACCAGCGGCCCCGAGGGACGCACGGACTACATCGACGCCGACCTCCGGGACCCGGGCCGCATCCTCGAACAGGCCGCCAAGACACTGGACCTCGACCGGCCGGTCGCCCTCTGCCTGGTCGCGATCCTGCACTTCGTCTCCGACGAGGAGGCCTATCCGCTGGTGAGCGGACTGCTCGGCGAACTGCCCGCCGGCAGCCGGCTGGTGCTGAGCCACCTCACCGAGGACCTCAACCCCGAGAACATCCGCGCGGTCCAACGGACCTACACCGAACGCGGCTTCACCTTCGTGCTGCGCTCCCGGGCCGACATCGAGCGGTTCTTCACGGACAGCGGGCTGGAGATCGCCGAACCGGGGGTCGTCCCCGCGCACCGCTGGCGGCCCGACCACGCCGCCCCCCTCCCCGAGCAGCCGGAGGAGTCCTTCCTCGCCTCGCTGGAGGAGATCGAGAAGGTGCGCTACCGCGACATCAACGACGTCACGGACGCGGACATCAACGTGTACGCGGCGATCGGCACCAAGGCGTGAGGCGCGGTTCACGCGGGTGACCGGCGGGGCGTCCGGATCGCGGAAACCTGCTTGTAGACGGCACGTACTTCCCTAGGCTGCGGGCACCAGGCGCCACCGCAGCCGAAGGAGCCGTGTCATGACCGTCGCCGAGCCCCTGCCCACCCACGCTCCCGCGCCGCCCCTGGCCGCGCGGGCGCAGGCCGTCGGCGGCTCCCCCGTACGCGACATCCTCGCCGTCACCGCCCGCCCCGAGGTGATCAACTTCGCGGGCGGGCTCCCGGCACCGGAGCTGTTCGACGCCCAGGGCATCGCCGCCGCGTACGCGGCCGTGCTCGCCGAGGCGCCCGCGCGGGCCCTGCAGTACTCCACCACCGAGGGCGAACCCGCGCTGCGGGACGCCCTCGCCGCCCGCACCACGGCGCGCGGCCTGCCGACGAGTGCCGACGATCTGCTCGTCACCACCGGCTCCCAGCAGGCCCTCTCGCTCCTGGCCACCGCGCTCCTCGAACCCGGGGACACCGTCCTCGTCGAGAACCCGTGCTATCTGGCGGCCCTCCAGGCGTTCGGCTTCGCCGGGGCGCGGATCGTGGCCGTGCCCGGCGACGAGCACGGACTCGACCCCGGCGCACTGGAGGAACTCGTCGTGCGCGAGCGGCCCAAGCTGCTCTACACCGTGCCCACCTTCCAGAACCCCACCGGCCGGACCCTGCCCGCCGCGCGCCGCGCCGCCGTGGCCGCCGTCGCCGCCCGGCGCGGACTGTGGATCGTCGAGGACGACCCCTACGGCGAGCTGCGCTACGACGGTGAGCGCGTGCCGTGGATCGCCGCCCACCCGGGCGCCGAGGACCGGACCGTGCTGCTCGGCAGCTTCTCCAAGGTCATGGCGCCCGGGCTGCGGCTGGGCTGGCTGCGGGCGCCGGGGGAGCTGCGGCGCGCCTGTGCCGTCGCCAAGCAGGCCGCCGACCTGCACACCCCGACCGTCAACCAGCTCGCCGCCGCCCGCTACCTCGCCGACAACGACCTGGACGCCCATGTCGCCCGCGTCGCCGGCGTGTACCGCGAACGCCGCGACGCGATGCTCGCCGGGCTGCCCGCGGCGCTGCCCGACGGGTCGGTCTGGAACCGGCCCGAGGGCGGCATGTTCCTCTGGGCACGCCTGCCGGAGCCGCACGACACCACGGCCCTGCTGCCCCGGGTGGTCCGGCACGACGTCGCCTACGTCCCCGGAGCGCCCTTCTACGCCGGCCCGCCCGACCGGACGACCCTGCGCCTGTGCTTCGTGACGCAGACACCGCAGGAGATCGGCGAGGGCCTGCGCAGGCTGGGGGAGGGGCTCAGTCCCACCGGCAGCGCCGCGTCCGCTGGTTGAGGACCGGTGCTCGGCGCAGGCGCGGAGGGGCGGGGTGCGGGCCCTGGTGGAGGCGGTTTTGGAGGCCGTCCGGGCAGAAGGCGAAGTGCGGTGCCCTCACACGCGGGCCGCCGCCGCACAGCGCTGACGTCGCCGTGCCCTCACAGGCGGGCCGCCGCCGCACAGCGCTGGCGTTGCCGTGCCCTCACAGGCGGGCCGCTGCCGCACAGCGCTGGCGTTGCCGTGCCCTCACAGGCGGGCCGCTGCCGCACAGCGCTGGCGTTGCCGTGCCCTCACACCCGGGCCGCCGCCCCGCAGCACCGACCCGCCCGGCCCTCACACGCGGGCCTCGAAGCACTCGTGGCTCTTCCCCGTCACAGGGCGGAAGCAGGCGCGGATCGTCGTGCCGGGGTGCGCCTCGGTCATCGGGGTGTAGACGTAGGACTGCGCGGCGACGCCGTCGGTGATCTCCACGGCGTGCGGACGGCCGCCGTCGGCCGAGGTCAGTTCCAGGCGGTCGCCGATCCGTGTGCTCCACATCCTCGCCCAGCCCGCCCCGCACCCGGCGCTGTAGCGCAGTTCGAGCTGGGCGCCGCCGGCCGTGCGGTGGGAGGCGAGGGTGCGCGGGTCCGTGCCGCACTGCATCCGCATCGGGCTCCTGCCCTCGCAGGCGGCCCCACGGCAGCGGGGCGACGGAGCCGCCGAAGGCGTCGTGGAGGTGCGTCCGTCGGTGGACTGGCCCACCAGCAGGACCAGGGCCACCGCCAGACCGCCGGCCGCCAGCGCGCAGACCGAGGCGATGATCGCCAGAGGCGCGCCTCTGCCGCCGCCGGCGCCGCCCTCCCCTCGCGAAACCGCGGGCGGGTCCGTGCGCGACGGTGCCGCACGGCCGCTCCACTCCGACTCCGCCAGCTCCCACAGCGCCAGGCACCGGCCCTCCGGCTCGCCCGCCAGACGGCACAGCTCCCGCACCGCCCGGCTCGGCGGGAGCGTCCTGCCGTTGAGGTAGCGCTCCCAGGACGACTTGCTGAACGTGGTCTTCGCCGCGAGGGCCGCCAGGCTCAGGCCGGTGCCGGCCCTCAACTCCCGCAGGGCCGACACGAGCCGGGCGCGTTCCGGGGGCAGCCCGCCGGGCGGGGTGCGCGTCACTCCCGCAGGGCCTTCCAGGTGTGCGGGCCGATGATGCCGTCCACGACCAGGCCGGAACGCTTCTGGAGGTCCTTGACGGCGCGCTGGGTGTGGGGGCCGAAGATGCCGTCGACGGCGCCCGGCGACAGGCCCGCCTCCCGCAGCAGGCATTGCGCCTCGGCCACCTCGGGCCCGGCGTGGCCCATCGCCAGAACGGCCTTCAGGGTGCGGCTGTTGCCCGCGTACCAGCGGCCGTCGATCCACTCCGAGCGACAGGTGTAGAGGGGGCGCTCCGGCTTCCGCGGTGTCCCCGGGGCCGTCGTGGACGCGGAGGTGAGAGGGGTGGCGGCCGCTTTCCCCTCGCCGTGGGTGAGGCGTACGGCCAGCAGGACGGAGGAGCAGACGGCCAGCACCAGGGCGACGGAACCGGCGATGAGTGTGACGCGCAGGGCCCGGCCGTGGGACCGGGCCGGTTCCGTCCCGGCCGGTGGTCTGCGCGGCTCCGCCGTCGTGCCCCACGCCTCCCTCGCGACCTCGTGCAGCGCGAGCAGGCGCGTCGGGTCGTCACCGCCGAGCCGGGCCATCGCCTCGACGGCGTCCCCGGGCGGGAGGGACCTGCCGGACAGATACCGCTCCCAGGACGACGTGCTGTAGCCCGTCTTCGCGGCCAGGCGGCGCAGACTCAGTCCGCTGTGGTCCTTGGCCCGGCGTAAGCGCACCACCAACTGCCGTACGCGCGGGTCCAGTTCTTCGGGCAGCCCTTTCCAACGCGACATGTTCCCCCCACTCGCGTGTCCGGACCGTGGTCAGCGGTCCCGTCACCGCCGCATTCTGCACCAGCATCCACGCGGCGCCCCAGACATCGGTTGCGTTCCCCCGCCGGCCCCGGCCCGATTCGGCCACCGGGCCTCGGGAGCGTCCCGCCGTGCCGTCCCCGGGCGCCGCCCCGCCGCAGGTCAGCGGGTGGGACGTCCCGTCCGGGCGTCATTTCCGCGGCGACTGTGGTGGATCCGCGGCCCGGGGGCGCAGTCTCGATGCGGAGCCGGCCGAGCGGTCGGCCCACGACGAAGGGGGAACATCATGCGTAGGGCCAAGAGGTTCGCCGTCCTGGCCGGGGGCCTGGCGCTCACCGGTGGTCTGCTGGCCGGCAACGCCGGTACGGCCGGTGCGGCGGAGGCCTCGCCGCAGGCGGCGTCGGACTGTCCGTCGGGCTGGTTCTGCGTCTGGGCCGGTCAGAACTACACCGGGCGCATGCAGAAGGTCGCCGGGACCAACAGGGACCTGACCCAGTACGCCGTGTTCCAGAGCTTCAAGTCCTGGTACAACCACGGCGCGTCCTGCGACTTCAAGTGGTACTCGGCGAAGAACCACGGCGGGTCCAGCGGGGTCATCCCGAGGGGGTACAAGACGACCGACAGCGCGAGCCACTACATGAAGTCCAACACGTGGGTGAACTGCGGCTGACCACCGCTTCGCCACCACGCCCGAGGGCGGCACCCCACGGGGGGGTGCCGCCCTCGGCCCGGCGTCAGGAGTGGGGTTCAGAGCCGCTCAGGCGTCCGGATGCCCAGCAGGTCCATGCCCCGGTGCAGGGTGCGGGCCGTGACGTCGCAGAGGAACAGGCGGTTCTCGACCTGCTCGGGCGTCTCGGCCTTCAGCACCGGGCACTTGTCGTAGAACGTCGTGTACAGCGAGGCCAGCTGGTAGAGGTACGCCGCCAGCTTGTGCGGGGCGTACTCCGCGGCGGCTTCGAAGACCGTGTCGCCGAACGCGTCCAGGTGCAGACCGAGCGCCCGCTCCGCCGGGGCCAGTTCGAGCTCCGGGTGCGCGACCGGCTTCGTCTCGCCGGCCTTGCGCAGGATCGACTGGATCCGGGCGTACGCGTACTGGAGGTAGACGGAGGTGTCGCCGTTCAGCGAGACCATCTGGTCCAGGTCGAACTTGTAGTCCCGGTTCGGCGACGTCGACAGGTCCGCGTACTTCACGGCGCCGATGCCGACCTGCGCGGCCCGCTCCTGGATCTCGTCCTCGGTGAGGTCCTGTGCCTTCTCCCGCACGACCTCGGCGGCCCGCTGCACCGCCTCGTCCAGCAGATCCTCCAGCCGTACGGTCTCGCCCTCACGCGTCTTGAACGGCTTGCCGTCCGCGCCGAGCACCGTGCCGTAGCCCATGTTGTGCGCGGTGACGTGCTCGCCCAGCCAGCCGGCCCGGCGGGCCGTCTCGAAGACCATCTTGAAGTGGAGCGACTGGCGTACGTCCACGACGTACAGCAGGGTCGTCGCCCGCAGGTCGAAGACGCGGTTGCGGATCGCCGTCAGGTCGGAGGCCGCATAGCCGAAGCCGCCGTCCGCCTTCTGCACGATCAGCGGGACCGGCTGGTCGTCCTTGCCGCGGATCTCGTCGAAGAACACCACGAGCGCGCCCTCGGAGCGCACCGCGACACCCGTCTCCTCCAGGATCCGGGCGGTCTCGGGCATGCCCTCGTTGTAGGCGGACTCGCCGACGATCTCCTCGTCGCGGATCTCCATGTCGAGCTTCTCGAAGACGGAGTTGAAGTAGACCTTCGACTCGTCCACGAACTGCTGCCACAGCTCGAGCGTCTCCTTGTCGCCGGACTGCAGGGCGACGACCCGCTTACGGGCCCGCTCCTTGAACTCCTCGTCCGCGTCGAAGAGCGCACGCGACGCCTTGTACACCCGGTTCAGGTTGCTCATCGCCTGCTGGCCGTCGACGTCGGCCGCGGGGGCCAGCTCGCCGGGGTGCTCGAACAGGTACTGGATGAGCATGCCGAACTGGGTGCCCCAGTCGCCGATGTGGTGCCGGCCGATCGTCTTCTCGCCGGTGAAGTCGAGCATGCCGCGCAGGGCGTCACCGATGACCGCCGACCGCAGGTGACCGACGTGCATCTCCTTCGCCACGTTCGGCTGGGCGTAGTCGACGACCGTGATGCCCGCGTTCTCCTTCAGCGGCACGCCGAGACGCTCGCCGTCCGCATGCCGCACGGCGAGGTTCTCGGTGATCGCGCGGTCGGTGACCGTGATGTTGAGGAAGCCGGGGCCGGAGACCTCGACGTCCTTGATCAGCTCACCCGACTCGACCCGGGAGACGACCTGCGTGGCCAGCTCGCGCGGGTTGGCCTTCTCCTTCTTGGCGAGGGCCAGGATCCCGTTGGCCTGGAAGTCGGCCCGGTCGCTTCGTCGCAGCAGCGGGTCCGCGGAGCCGGCCTGCGGCAGAGCCGCCGACAGGGCCGCCGCGAGGCGCTGGTGGACGGAGTCGCTGAGGGACGTGACCGAGGCCATAGGTAAGGGTGCCGTTCTCCTCGAGGGAATCGATAGACACGGCCAGTATTCCATGCGGGTAAAGCCGTTTTTCCGGGCGCGAGGCGGTCTGGGACAATGGTGCGGTCAGCCGTGCGACCGTACCGGCTGCCCGATGCAGAAAGAAGGACGTGCCGATCGTGGCTCAGAGCACCGAGACCACCGACTGGGTCTCCCGTTTCGCGGATGAGGTCATCGAGGAGTCGGAGCGCCGGGCCCCGGGCAAACCCGTCGTCGTCGCGTCCGGGCTCTCGCCGTCCGGCCCCATCCACCTGGGGAACCTGCGCGAGGTCATGACCCCGCACCTCGTCGCCGACGAGATCCGCCGCCGGGGCCACCAGGTGCGCCACCTGATCTCCTGGGACGACTACGACCGCTACCGCAAGGTGCCCAAGGGCATCGCCGGGGTCGACGAGGAGGCCTGGGCCGAGCACATCGGCAAGCCGCTCACGTCCGTCCCCGCGCCGAAGGGCTCCCCCCACCCGAACTGGGCCGAGCACTTCAAGGCCGCGATGATCGAGTCGCTGGCTGAGCTGGGCGTGGAGTTCGACGGCATCAGCCAGACCGAGCAGTACACCTCCGGGGCGTACCGCGAGCAGATCCTGCACGCGATCAGGCACCGCGGCGACATCGACGCCATCCTCGACCAGTACCGCACCAAGAAGGCCCCGGCGAAGAAGCAGCAGGGGCAGAAGCCGGTCGACGAGGCCGAGCTGGAGGCCGCCGAGGGCTCCGGCGCCGCCGCCGAGGACGACGGCAGCTCCACCGCCGCCGGGTACTTCCCGTACAAGCCGTACTGCGGCAACTGCGAGAAGGACCTCACCACCGTCACCTCCTACGACGACGACTCCACCGAGCTGACCTACGCCTGCACCGCGTGCGGCTTCTCGGAGACCGTCCGGCTGGAGGAGTTCAACCGCGGCAAGCTGGTCTGGAAGGTCGACTGGCCGATGCGGTGGGCGTACGAGGGGGTCGTCTTCGAGCCCTCCGGCGTCGACCACTCCTCGCCCGGGTCGTCGTTCCAGGTCGGTGGGCAGATCGTCGGCATCTTCGGCGGGAAGCAGCCGATCGGGCCGATGTACGCCTTCGTCGGGATCTCCGGCATGGCGAAGATGTCGTCCTCCAAGGGCGGCGTGCCCACCCCGGCCGACGCCCTGCAGATCATGGAGCCGCAGCTGCTGCGCTGGCTGTACGCGCGCCGCAGGCCCAACCAGTCCTTCAAGGTCGCCTTCGACCAGGAGATCCAGCGGCTCTACGACGAGTGGGACCGGCTGGACGCCAAGGTCGCCGACGGCAGCGCCCTGCCGGCCGACGTCGCCGCGCACGCGCGTGCCGTGGGCACGGCCGCCGGTGAGCTGCCCCGGACGCCCCGGCCGCTGCCGTACCGGACCCTGGCGTCCGTCGCGGACATCACCGCCGGGCACGAGGACCAGGCGCTGCGCATCCTCAGCGAGCTCGACCCCGAGCAGCCGCTGACCTCCCTCGACGAGGCGCGCCCGCGCTACGACAAGGCCGAGGCCTGGATCAACACGCACGTCCCCGCCGACCAGCGGACCATCGTGCGCGACGAGCCGGACGCCGAGCTGCTGAAGTCGCTCGACGAGCAGGGCCGCGAGTCGCTGCGGCTGCTGCTGGACGGACTGGCCGACCACTGGTCGCTCGACGGGCTGACGCACCTGGTGTACGGCGTGCCGAAGGTGCAGGCCGGGTTCTCCGCCGACGCCACGCCGAAGGAGCTGCCGCCGGAGATCAAGACCGCCCAGCGGTCCTTCTTCGCGCTGCTGTACCACCTGCTCGTGGGCCGCGACACCGGCCCGCGCCTGCCCACGCTGCTGCTGGCGGTGGGGCAGGACCGGGTGCGGGCGCTGCTCGCGGTGTAGCGGATCCGTCGCCGTGACGACGCAGGAGGGGCCCTCAGCGAGGGCCCCTCTTCCGTATGCGGTGGGTGGCGCCGGCGCGTGTGCCGGTGCCGGTGCCGTCAGGCGATGTGCTCGTCCGTCAGCTCGGCGTTGAGGCGGTTGGAGAAGCGATTCACCATGCGCTTGGACTCGGCCTCGTCCAGCGTGACGCCGTACGTCGCCTCGACGTCGGCGATGAATCCGCGCGGGGTGGGCGCACCGTTCCCGCTCTTGATCGACTCCCGGAAGATCTGGTAGTACGCCTCCTCGTCCGGCTCCGGGGCGGGAGGCGTGCCGCCGCCCTCGCCCAGCTCACGGGTGCGGCCCGGGACCACCGGGATCGGGAAGCCGCCGGTGTCCTCCGCCGAGAAGCCCTCCCGCGGCCGGTCCGGATACTGCTCGGCCCGCGAGGGCTCGGCGATCCACTGCGCGTACTGGTCGGGGTCGTAGGCCGGGTCGTAGCCGCCCTGGTACTCGACGTCCCGGGGGGTGTTGAACCAGGGGCTCTCGTCCGGTTCGGGCTCGACGTCGGGCTGCGGTGCGTGGGGGGCGCCACCGGACTCCGGGCGCTGCCCGCCGCGGGGTGCCGCCGCGCCCGCCTGCGCCGCGGCGGCACGGCCGTCCGCAGCCAGGGCGGCCTCCGCCGCGAGCGCCTTCGGCTGAACAGCGCGCGTCTGCGGCTCCGCCGCGTCCAGGGCCTGCTGCGGGGCCGGTGGCAGCAGGGCCGGCTCGATGCCCGCCGCGGCCAGACCCGCGGGGGCCGTCTCCATCAGCGGCACGCCGTACTTCGCCAGCCGCAGCGGCATCAGTGACTCCACCGGTGCCTTCCTGCGCCACGCCCGCCCGAAACGGGACCGCAGCCGGGCCTGGTAGACCAGCCGCTCCTGCTCCAGCTTGATCACCTGGTCGTAGGAGCGCAGCTCCCAGAGCTTCATGCGGCGCCACAGCAGGAACGTGGGGACCGGGGAGAGGAGCCAGCGGGTGAGGCGGACGCCCTCCATGTGCTTGTCGGCCGTGATGTCGGCGATCCGGCCGATGGCGTGCCGGGCCGCCTCGACGGCCACCACGAACAGCACCGGGATCACCGCGTGCATGCCCACACCGAGCGGATCCGGCCACGCGGCCGCGCCGTTGAAGGCGATCGTGGCCGCCGTCAGCAGCCACGCCGTCTGACGCAGCAGGGGGAACGGGATCCTGATCCAGGTGAGGAGCAGATCCAGGGCCAGCAGGACGCAGATGCCCGCGTCGATGCCGATCGGGAAGACGTAGGAGAAGTTCCCGAAGCCCTTCTTGATGGCCAACTCGCGGACCGCCGCGTACGAACCGGCGAAGCCGATACCGGCGATGATCACGGCGCCGGCCACGACCACGCCGATGAGAACGCGGTGCATCCGAGTCAGCTGCAGTGGCGCGGCCACCCGTACTCCCCTCCCCTTGCGTGTTGTTGCGCGCAACAGGGTGGCACATGTGTACGGCGAACGGGTGGCCGGTTCCCGTCGAGACCTCTCAGGGACTGCTCACGGACTGCTCAGGGACTGCTCAGCTCTTCGCCGCGGGCTTCTTCGACGGCGAGGCCGAGGCGCCCTTCGACGGCTCGTCCGAGGCCTCCCCGGAAGCCGACTTGGAGGGCGACTTCGAGGGCTTCTTCGACGCCGACTTCGACGGCTGGGACGAGGCGCCGTCCGCCGTGCCGCCGCCCTTGCCGTTCGCGGCCGACACCGCCTCCACGGCCTCCTTGACGGCCTTCTTCGCGTCCTTCAGCAGGTCACCGCCGTCCGGGGTCTTGTCCCCGGCCAGACCGGCACCGTTGTAGTCGAGCGTGACCACGACGTTCTCGACGCGCGCCACGACCGTCTGCTGCTTGAAGGTGCCTTCCTTCTTCTTCAGGTCGTAGTGGACGGCCGTCGCCCGGTCACCCGTACCGGTCACCGGCTCCGTCTTGACGCTCTTCGCGCCCTCGACGGCCTGCGCCTCCTGGACCTGCTTCTCGAAGTACTCCTGCGCCAGCTTGTCGCCCGGGCCGCGGGCGACGTCCGACTCGAAACGCAGCATCGACACGTTCAGCCAGCGGAACTGCGAGCCCTTCACGCCGTTGTTGTCGAGGCTGTTCCAGGAGCAGCTGGCACGCGTCGAAATGTCGTCCGACTTGCCCTCCTTGCCGGATTTGCTCTCCGGCACGAGGTCCTTCAGCGTCTTCTTCGAAAGCGCCTTGCACGCCTCCGGAAGCTTGTCGTACGCCGCCGCCTTCACGGTCGGTGACGGGCTCGCCGACGCCGACGCCGCGGCCTCGGCGGCCTTGTCCGTGCTGTCACCGGAGCCGGAGTCCGAGGAGCAGCCGGCGGCGACCAGCACCACGGGGACGGCGGCCGCGCAGACAAGGACGCGGCGGCTCAGTCGCTTCGCTCGCTCTACTCGCTCTACTCGCTGTGCTCGTCGCTGCATGGTTCCTTCACTCATGACGCTCGTGGTTCCCTGCGGTCGGAACGGGTCCGAGTGGTCACCGTACGCGGTGAGGCACCGGTGTGGTCTTCCTTCGGGTGCTTTGCGCGGGAGCGTGAAGGGGCCGTGAAGGGGCCTCAGCCGCCCAGTGACTCCGCCAGTTGGGAGGCCAGTTTCTGCGCCCTGTCCTGCATTTCCTTGCTGTCCGGGACGACTCCGACGGTCGCCGGCTGCTCCGCGTACTCGATGGTCACGATGACGTTGGACGTGCGGAACGCCACAGTCACCGTCCGCTGCTGGGCCGTCGAACCGGAACGGTTCAGCCCGTCGTCGAGGAACGCCTCGTCGCCGAGGTCCTCCAGCACCCGGGGCTGCAGTTCCGTCGGCGTCGCGGAGGGGGCCGCCGACGCCGAGGAGGAGCCGGAGGGGGCAGGGGAGCCGCTCGACGAGGCGGCCGAACGGCTCGCCGTGGCGGTGCCGGAGGGCGCCGTCTGCGTGGCGGTCGGCTCCGGCAGGTGGGCCGCCGCCTCCCGCTCCGCGAACAGCTGCTCGGCCTGGCTGTCGTCGCTGACGGCGTTGTCGTAGGAGACGACCCGCTCGAAGTCGATCAGCAGGTGGTCGGTGGCCGCCGGGGAGTCCACCTTCCAGCGGCAGCCGACCTTGCGGTCGGTGTCGAAGGTGGTCGTCGGCTCGCCGTCGTAGGCCTTCTCGCGCTGCTCCTCGTCCCTGATCTGCCCGATGCCCGGGAGCAGTTCGTCGAGGGTGCTGTCACCGGGCTCGGCGCAGGGGTCGGGCAGGGTGCGGTAGCGGCCGGGTTCGGCGGCGGGTGAGGCCGTGCCGGTGCCGCCGGGGTTGGAGTCGTCCGTGGGATCGCCGTCGGCCGAGCCGCCGGTGCAGCCGGCCAGGACCGCCGCGAGGAGCACGGCGATTGCGGGCACGCACGCCTTCCGTTGCACGTGGTGGCTCCTCTCGACACGGATATTGGCTTGCCGCCGTACGGCGGGCGATGGACACAATGTGTATCGCACGCACTGCCGTGGACGCCGGTCCGATTTCCTTTTCGTCGACCTTGGCTCCGGTATTTGCTGTTGAGGACTTCTGTTCGTTTACGGGGGATTGAGGACGCTATGTCGTATGTAGAGATACCGGGTGCGAAGGTACCGATCCGGATGTGGACCGACCCGGGCTCGGTCGAGGAGGGCGCGCTCCAGCAGCTGCGGAACGTCTCCACGCTGCCGTGGATCAAGGGGCTGGCCGTGATGCCCGACGTGCACTACGGCAAGGGCGCGACGGTCGGTTCGGTCATCGCCATGCGGGGCGCGGTGTGCCCGGCGGCGGTGGGTGTCGACATCGGCTGCGGAATGTCGGCGGTGAAGACGTCCCTGACGGCGAACGACCTGCCCGGCGACCTGTCCCGGCTGCGGTCGAGGATCGAGCAGGTGATCCCGGTGGGGCGCGGGATGCACGACGACCCCGTGGACCCGGGGCGCTTCCACGGGATGGCCACGGCCGGGTGGGACGACTTCTGGTCACGGTTCGACGGGGTGGCGGAGGCGGTCAAGTTCCGTCAGGAACGTGCCACCAAGCAGATGGGAACGCTCGGATCCGGCAACCACTTTGTCGAGGTGTGCACGGATACGACCGGTTCTGTCTGGCTGATGCTGCACTCCGGGTCCCGGAACATCGGCAAGGAACTCGCCGAGCATCACATCGGTGTGGCCCAGAAGCTCCCGCACAACCAGGGCCTGGTCGACCGCGACCTCGCCGTGTTCGTCGCGGACACCCCGCAGATGGCGGCGTACCGCAACGACCTGTTCTGGGCGCAGGAGTACGCCAAGCACAACCGCTCGATCATGATGGCGCTCCTGAAGGACGTCATCCGCAAGGAGTTCAAGAAGGCGAAGCCGACCTTCGAGTCGGAGATCTCCTGCCACCACAACTACGTGGCGGAGGAGCGGTACGAGGGCATGGACCTGCTGGTGACCCGCAAGGGCGCGATCCGGGCCGGCTCGGGCGAGTACGGGATCATCCCGGGCTCCATGGGCACGGGCTCGTACATCGTGAAGGGCCTCGGCAACGCCAAGTCCTTCAACTCGGCCTCGCACGGCGCGGGTCGGCGCATGAGCCGCAACGCGGCCAAGCGCCGGTTCAGCACGCGGGACCTGGAGCGGCAGACCCAGGGCGTGGAGTGCCGCAAGGACTCCGGCGTGGTCGACGAGATCCCCGCCGCCTACAAGCCGATCGAGCAGGTGATCGACCAGCAGCGGGACCTGGTGGAGGTCGTGGCGCAGATCAAGCAGGTCGTCTGCGTCAAGGGCTGACCGGCCGGCTCCGCGCCACCGGTGAAGTGCACCGGGCGGCTCCACGGCCCCGCTGCACCGGGCGGCTGGGTGCCTCCCGCTGCACCGGGCGGTTGGGTGCCTCCCGGTGCGCCTTCCGGCTTCACGCCTCCCGGTGGACCTTCGTGTTCGACGCCTGGGCCCGGGGGCGCAGGACCAGGAGGTCGACGTTGACGTGGGAGGGGCGGGTGATCGCCCAGGTGATCGTTTCGGCGACGTCGTCGGCCGTGAGGGGGTCGGCGACGCCCTGGTAGACCTTGGCGGCCTTCTCCTCGTCGCCGCCGAAGCGGGTCAGGGCGAACTCGTCGGTCTTGACCATGCCGGGGGCGATCTCGATCACGCGGACCGGCTGTCCGACGATCTCCAGGCGCAGGGTCTCGGCGAGGACGTGGGCGCCGTGCTTCGCGGCGACGTAGCCGCCGCCGCCCTCGTAGGTGCCGTGGCCGGCGGTGGAGGAGACGACCACGACCGTGCCGTCGCCGCTCGCGATCAGCTTGGGCAGCAGGGCCTGGGTGAGGTTGAGGGTGCCGAGGACGTTCGTCTCGTACATCCGGCGCCAGTCCTCCGGGTCACCGGTGGCGACCGGGTCGGCGCCGAGCGCTCCGCCCGCGTTGTTGACCAGCACGCCGATCGTCTTGAAGGCGGTCGCGAACTCGTCGACGGCGGCGCGGTCGGTGACGTCCAGGGGGTAGGCGGTGGCCTGGTGGCCGGCCTGGGTGATCTCCTCGGCCAGGGCCTCGATGCGGTCCTTGCGGCGGGCGGTGAGGACGACGCGGTAGCCCGCCGCGGCGAGTTGCCGGGCCGTGGCGGCGCCGATTCCGCTGCTCGCACCCGTGACGACGGCGATGCGGGAGGCTGCGGGCGGGGCGGCGGTGGCCATGGGAGCTCCTCGGGTGGGTGGGCCGGCGGGCGTCTGCGCCGGGGCGTGCGGCCAGGATAGAAGGGGGCCGCGGTGGGAGAATGAGGCTGGGTGATCCCCTGTTCCCCGGGAGGTGGATCATGGGTGAGGCACGTGAGGTCATGGACCGGCTCACCGACGCGGTCACCGGACACGCCGATCTGAAGGTCGTCGCCGATCTGTACGCCGGGGACGAGGAGATCCGGATCCGCGGGGTGGACATCGCCGCCGTCGAGGACGGGCGGATCGTCGACTACCGGCTGTACTTCGACGAGGTGGAGTTCCTGGGAGAGTTGGGACTGCTGCCGGCCGACGCGCCGTTCTGAGCGGGTCCGGGGCGCCGGGTCAGTTCCCTCGCGGGGCGTACATGATGACGGCCATGCCCGCGAGGCAGACCAATGCGCCCGTGACGTCCCAGCGGTCCGGGCGGTAGCCGTCGGCGACCACGCCCCACAGGATCGAACCGGCGACGAAGATCCCGCCGTACGCGGCGAGGACACGGCCGAAGTGGGCGTCGGGCTGGAACGTGGCGACGAAGCCGTAGGCGCCGAGCGCGAGGACGCCGCCGGCCGCCCAGAGCCACCCCTTGTGCTCGCGCACACCCTGCCAGACGAGCCAGGCGCCGCCGATCTCCAGCAGGGCGGCGAGGACGAAGAGGGCGGCGGAGCGGAGGACGAACATGGCGGTCAGCTTCGCATGCCCGGTCCGGTCCGGCCCGGCCCGGTGGCGTCGGCGTCAGGCGTCGGCGGCCTCGGCGTCATAGCGTTCGCGGGCCTGTGCGACCTCGTCGAAGTGGTTCTCCGCCCAGTCCTTCACGGCGGTCAGCAGGAGGGCGAGGTTGTGGCCCAGGGGCGTGAGCGCGTAGTCGACGCGGACCGGGACGGACGGGGTGACGGTGCGGGTGAGGAGGCCGTCGCGTTCCAGGGTGCGCAGGGTCTGGGTGAGCATCTTGGGACTGACGCCGGCGATCTTGCGGCCGAGGTCGCTGTAGCGCAGGGGTCCCGGGGCGAGGGCGGCCACGACCAGGCTGACCCACTTGTCGCTGATGCGGTCCAGGAGCTGGTTGGTGGGGCAGCTCTTGAGGAACGCGTCGTACTCGATGCGGGCCTGCTCGCGCCGCTGGGCCGCCGTCGTGGTCGGCATGGCTCACCTCCGGGGTACATACGCACTCTCAGGTAACTACTTACTGATGAATAGTAACTCTTCTTAGGGTTGCTCGCGTGGCCGGGAGGACGTCCCGGACGACGGCAATCCAAGGAGCGTCGCTGTGCGTGCTGTAGTGGTGAATGCGTTCGGTGGGCCGGAGGCCGTGGAGGTCGTGGAGACCGCGGTGCCCGAGCCCGGTGCGCGTGAGGTGCGGATCAAGGTGTCGGCCGCCTCGCTGAATCCCGTGGACGCGGGGGTGCGGGCGGGGGTGTTCGGGGGTGCGGGCAAGCGGCTCGGGCTGGGCTGGGACGTCGCGGGGACGGTGGACGCGGTGGGAGTGGCCGCCTCGTGGAGCGTGGGCGACGAGGTGGTGGCGCTGGACTACGGCATGGTCAAGCCGCTGGGCACCCATGCCGAGTACGTCGTCGTGGACACGGACGCGGCGGCCCTCGCGCCCGCCACGGTGGACGCGGTGCACGCGGCGACCCTCCCGTTGAACGCGCTGACCGCCGTGCAGGCCCTGGACCGGCTGCACCTCGCGCCGGGTGAGTCCTTGCTGGTGACGGGCGCGGCGGGTGCGGTCGGCGGTTACGCGGTCCAGCTGGCGGCGCACCGGGGGATGACGGTGACCGGGCTGGCGCGTGCGCGCGACGAGGAGTTCGTACGGTCGCTGGGTGCGGGGCGTTTCCTCAGCGGTGCCGTCGTCGAGGGGGCTTTCGACGCGGTGCTGGACGCCGCGGTCCTCGGGGAGCCGGCCCTTGCCGGGGTGCGGGACGGGGGCCGGTACATCGGTGTCATCCCGCAGGCCGAGCCGGCGTCGGTCCGGGGCGTGCGGACCGGGGCGGTCGAGGTGAGCGCCGACGGGGCCCGGCTGGCGGAGCTGGTGCGGCTGGTGGACGAGGGGGTGCTGACGACCCGGGTGGCCGAGACGTTCGCCCTGGAGGATGCCGCGAAGGCACACGCCCGGCTCGACGAGGGCGGTGTGCGGGGGCGGCTGGTGCTGGTGCCCTGAAGGGTGCCGGTCGCACTCGGGTGGGTGCTCGCCCGGGGGAGTGCCCTGAAGGGTGCCGGTCGCACTCGGGTGGGTGCTCGCCCGGGGGCGGGAGGGCGCGCATCACACCCTTCGGACTGCCCGCCGGCCGCCTCTAGGGTCCGGCGCGTCCGGCACGGGTCTCCGCCGCGTACGCCGTGGGCGGCACCCCCACCGTCGCCGTGAAGTCGCGTACGAGATGGGCCTGGTCGGCGTAGCCGAGGTCGGCGGCGAGGGCGGCCCAGTCGATGTCGTCGCGGGTGCCTGCCTGTTCCAGGGCCTCGTGGATGCGGTAGCGGAGGATGACCCACTTGGGGCTCACTCCCACGCAGGTGGCGAACAGCCGTTGCAGGGCCCGCACCGACAGGCCCTGCTCGTGGGCGAGGTCGCCGACGCGGCGCACGGTGCGGTCCGTGCGGATGCGCCGGACGAGGTCGATCGCGAGGTCGGCCTGCGGGTCGGGGGCGCAGGGCAGGGAGAGCAGGAAGGCGTCCAGGGCGGCCACCCGGTCCCGGTCGCCGGCGGCGGCGACGACCGAGCGGGCGGTGTCGCCGGTGAGCTGCGGGAACACCTCCCGGGCGGGCAGCGCGCGGCCCGTCCACCGCGAGACCGGGTCGTCCGGGGCGTACGGCCGGAAGCCGCCGGGGCGGAACTTGGCCCCGCAGACGCGGCCCCGCCCGGTCAGCTTCCTGGTGTAGAGGCCGAGGGCGACGCCGGTGACCTCGGCGTAGGGCGGGCCCTCGTCCTCGTCCCACTGGAAGGTGAGGTTGACCGAGGGGTGCGGGACGACGTGGGAGGCGTAGGGCGCGGGCAGGTCCCAGTCGATGAGCCAGTACCACTCGACGTACCGGCGCAACGGCCCGGCGGGCTCGTGGCGGCGGAAGCGCACGTGGTGCAGCAGCCCGGACGGGTCGACGATCCCGCGGGTGTCGTGGCGGGGTGCCTCCATGGCCGGATCGTACGTCGCGTTTGTTCAAGAAGGGCGGCCGTGGGCCTGCCTACGGTCGGGGTATGGACACGAAAGCGGTGAGGACTCCGGGCATCGGTGAGCTGCTGGCCCTGGCCAGGGAGCGGGCGGTGCCGGTGGTGCGGGGCATTCCGGACGCGGCGCTCGACGCCCCGACGCCGTGCGCCGAGTACGACGTGCGGGCCCTGGCCGGTCATCTCTTCCAGGTGATCGTGCAGTTCCAGCGGCTGGCCGCGAAGGAGGCGTCGGACTTCTCGGGGGCGGCCGACGTGGTCGCCGGGGGCCCCGACTGGCGGGAGCGGCTGGTGCGGGAGGCGGACCGGCTGGTGGCGGCCTGGTCCGCGCCCGGTGCGGAGGAGGGCACCACCGGTGCCATGGACATGCCCGCGCGGTTGGTCGGTGCGATGGCGCTGCTGGATCTGACGGTGCATGTGTGGGACCTGGCGCGGGCGACCGGCCAGGACGACCCGGGTGCCGACGAGGCGGTCGTGGCGGAGCTGGCGGGCGCGGTGGACCGGCTGGCGCCCACGGCCCGCACGATGGGCGTCTTCGGGGAGCCGGTGCCCGAGGGCGAGGGTGCGTCGGCCTTCGAGCGGCTGCTGGCGCGGACCGGCCGTACCCCCTCCTGGGGGCGGACCGCCGGGGCCTCCTTCCGGGAATAGGCGCACGCGGGCCGCCGTTCTCCCGGTATGGTTGAACAGTAAACAACCTGGAGGGTGAGCGAGCATGCAGTTCGGGATCTTCAGCGTCGGCGACGTCACGCCCGACCCCACCACCGGCCGTACGCCCACGGAACGCGAGCGGATCAAGGCCATGGTGGCCATCGCGCTGAAGGCCGAGGAGGTGGGCCTCGACGTCTTCGCGACCGGCGAGCACCACAACCCGCCCTTCGTGCCCTCGTCCCCCACCACGATGCTCGGCTACGTCGCGGCCCGCACCGAGCGGCTGATCCTCTCCACGGCCACGACCCTGATCACCACCAACGACCCCGTGAAGATCGCCGAGGACTTCGCGATGCTCCAGCACCTGGCCGACGGCCGGGTCGACCTGATGCTGGGCCGCGGGAACACCGGCCCGGTCTACCCCTGGTTCGGCCAGGACATCCGGCAGGGCATCAACCTCGCCGTCGAGAACTACGCCCTCCTGCACCGCCTCTGGCGCGAGGACGTCGTCGACTGGGAGGGGAAGTTCCGCACGCCCCTGCAGGGCTTCACGGCCACGCCCCGGCCGCTGGACGGCGTACCGCCGTTCGTCTGGCACGGGTCGATCCGCTCCCCGGAGATCGCCGAGCAGGCCGCGTTCTACGGCGACGGCTTCTTCCACAACAACATCTTCTGGCCGGCCGACCACACCAAACGCATGGTCGAGCTGTACCGCGAGCGGTACGCCCACTACGGGCACGGCACTCCCGAGCAGGCGATCGTCGGCCTCGGCGGGCACGTCTTCATGCGGAAGAACGCCCAGGACGCGGTGCGCGAGTTCCGCCCCTACTTCGACGTCGCACCGGTGTACGGGCACGGCCCGTCGCTGGAGGACTTCATGGCGCAGACGCCCCTGACCGTGGGCTCCCCGCAGCAGGTCATCGAGAAGACCCTGGCCTTCCGCGACTACGCGGGCGACTACCAGCGCCAGCTGTTCCTCATCGACCACGCCGGGCTGCCGCTGAAGACCGTGCTGGAGCAGATCGACCTGCTCGGCGAGGAAGTCGTGCCGGTGCTGCGCAAGGAGTTCGCCGTGGACCGCCCGGCGGACGTCCCGGACGCCCCGACGCACCCGGCCCGGCTCGCCCGGACCCGAGGATGAGGGGCCGGCGGGACCCGTCCGCGAGGTCCTGCCGCCCCCGGTGAGAGCCGAGTAAGAAGGACGCCCCGGCGCAGCGCATACGGCCTGGGGCGCCGGGCGGCTTGGCACACTGGACGCGTGCCCCACACCGTGCTGCTCGCCGAAGACGACCGCGCCATCCGCAACGCCCTGGAGCGTGCCCTGACCCTGGAGGGCTACCAGGTCGTGGCGGTCGCCGACGGTGTCGAGGCGCTCGCACAGGCCCACCGCAACCGCCCGGACGTCCTCCTGCTGGACGTGATGATGCCCGGCATCGACGGGCTCCAGGTGTGCCGGGTGCTGCGCGCCGAGGGGGACCGGACGCCGGTGCTGATGCTCACCGCCCTCGTCGAGACCGCCGACCGGATCGCCGGGCTGGACGCGGGCGCCGACGACTACGTGGTCAAGCCCTTCGACGTGGAGGAGGTCTTCGCCCGGCTGCGCGCCCTGCTGCGCCGCACCAGCCCGGTGGGCACCGGCGGCACCCCCGCGGCCGAGCCGCCCAGACCGCTCCCGGAGCGCTTCCTCGAGGCCGCCGGCCTGCGCATGGACCCACAGGCCCGCCGGGCCTGGCGGGGCGCGCGCGAGCTGGAGCTGACCCGCACCGAGTTCGAGCTGCTGGAGCTGCTGGTCCGCAACGCGGGCATCGTCCTCGACCACTCGACGATCTACGACCGCATCTGGGGCTACGACTTCGGGCCCGGCTCGAAGAACCTCGCCGTCTACGTCGGCTACCTGCGCCGCAAGCTCGACGAGCCGGACGCGCCGCAGCTGATCCACACGGTGCGCGGCGTGGGTTACGTGCTGCGGGAGGACTGAGTGGGCCGCCTGCGCCTGCCGGCCGGGCGGCGGCCGAAGCTCGTGTCGCTGCGCACCACCTTCGCGGTGTCCTTCGCGACGGTGACGGCGGCCGTCACGGTCCTCGTCGGCATCCTGTCCTACAGCGCCGCCGCCCGGCTGGTGCGGGTGGACCAGCAGACCGTGTTCGACGAGGTCGTGCAGGACCTGCGCGACGAGGTGCGGCAGAACCACATGGCGCCCGGCGACTTCTCGTCCGCCGCGCCGGGCCACGACCTGGTGCGGCCCGCCCGCACGGACGTGCAGGTGCTCGGGCCGGACGGGCACGTCGTCGACGCGGGCAGCCCCGGACTGCCCGTCACCGGCACCGACGTGCGGATCGCCGCCGCGGCCGGCTCCGGGCAGGTGGCCGAGCACAAGGACGTCGACGTGGGCAGCGACGTCTACCGCGTCGCCACCGTCTCCCTCGGCGGCGGCCGGGGCGCGGTGCAGGTCGCGCAGGAGTTCAGCGACGTCGAGGACCTGCTGCGGGCGCTCCAGCGGCGGACGCTGCTGCTGATGGCCGCCGTGGTGGTCGGCGCCGGGCTGTTCGGCTGGTGGCTGGCCCGGCGGATCACGCGCCGCCTGGTCGTGCTGACCGACGCCGCCGAGGACGTCGCCCGCACCCGCCGGCTGGGCATCCAGGTGCCTGTGGCCGGCCACGACGAGGTGGGCCGCCTCGGCCGGGCCTTCGACCGCATGCTGGGCCGGCTCGCCCAGTCCGAGGAGGACCAGCGCCGCCTCGTCCAGGACGCGGGCCACGAGCTGCGCACGCCGCTGACCTCACTGCGCACCAACATCTCCCTGCTGCGGCGGATCGACGAACTCCCGCCGCAGGCCCGCGAGGAGCTGGTCGCCGACCTCGGCCAGGAGGCCAGGGAGCTGACCGACCTCGTCAACGAGCTGGTGGATCTCGCGGCCGGCCAGTCCGACACCGAGCCGCCGCAGCGGGTGGACGTCGCCGACATCGCCGAAGAGGTCGCGGGGGCGGCCCGGCGCCGCAGCGGACGGCAGATCCTGCTGCGCGTGAGCGGCGACACCACGACCGACGGGCGGCCCGGGATGCTGACCCGGGCCCTGTCCAACCTCGTCGAGAACGCCGTCAAGTTCGACCAGGGCGGCCGGGCCCCCGTCGAGATCGTCGTCTCGGGGCCCGCCCGGCCCGGCAGGATCCGCATCGAGGTCCTCGACCGCGGCCCCGGCATCGACGACCGCGACCTCACGCGGGTCTTCGACCGCTTCTACCGGGCCGCCGACGCCCGTTCCCTGCCGGGTTCCGGCCTCGGCCTGTCCATCGTCCGCGAGGTGGCCCTCGCACACGGCGGAGCCCCGTTCGCGTTCCACCGGGAAGGCGGCGGGACGGTCACCGGCTTCACGGTGGGCGGCGGAATCGATTGACCCGGCGAGTCGCACGGCGCGCAGCCCGACCGAGCGGCTCGGGCGGCCGACACCGCTTGCGCGCGCCCGGCCGCCGCGGGCGGCCCACACCACCTGTGCGCGGTCGGCCGGCGCGGGCAGCCCCCACCGGCCTGTGCGCGGTCGGCCGGCGCGGGCGGCCCACACCGCCTGTGCGCGGTCGGCCGCCGCGGGCGGCCCACACCGCCTGTGCGCGGTCGGCCGGCGCGGGTGGTGCGGGGCCGGCCCGGTGGGTGTCGTCAGAGCGTCAGCCACACCGCCTGGTCCGGGCCCAGGCGGCCGTTCTTCAGCGGGCCGGAGGCCAGCAGCAGTGCGGAGTACGCGGGGAGCTCGTACGGCTCGGACGAGAGGTTCACCACGCAGACGAACCCGGGTTCGCGGCGGAAGGCCAGCACCCCTTCGGGAGCGTCCAGCCAGTCCATCGAGCCGTCGCCCAGGGCCGGATGGTCGCGCCGGACGCGCAGCGCCGCCCGGTAAAGCTCCAGCATCGAGGTCGTGTCACCCGACTGGGCCGCCACGGCGAACCGGCCCCAGCCGGCGGGCTGCGGCAGCCACGGCTCGCCCGTCGCGCCCTCGGGGCTGAAGCCGAACGCCGTGCCGCCCTCGGTCCACGGGATCGGGACACGGCAGCCGTCGCGGCCGCGGTCGGTGTGCCCGGAGCGCTCCCAGGTGGGGTCCTGGAGAACGGACTCCGGCAGGTCCTCGACCTCCGGCAGCCCGAGTTCCTCGCCCTGGTAGACGTACGCGCCGCCGGGCAGCGCGAGCATCAGCAGAGCGGCGGCACGGGCGCGCCGGGTGCCCAGGTCGAGGTCGAGCGGGCCGTCGGGGCGGTAGCTCTCGTTGGCCACCCAGCGCCTGACCGTCCGGCGGCCGTAGCGGCTGGGGTGGCGCACGACGTCGTGGTTGGACAGCACCCAGGTGGCCGGGGCGCCCACCGCCCCGAGCATGCCGAGGGAGCCGTCGATGACCGACCGCAGGTCCTTCGCGTCCCAGCTCGACATCAGGAAGTCGAAGTTGAAGGCCGTGTGCAGGCCGTCCCGGCGGACGTACGCCGCCAGCCGCTCGGGGGTGTCCGCCCAGGCCTCGGCGACGAAGGAGCGGTCGCCGGGGAACTCGTCGGCGACCTTGCGCCAGGACCGGTAGATCTCGTGCACCTCGTCCCGGTCCCAGTGCGGGTGGTCGACGTGCTGCCGGGGCCGTCCGTCGTCCGGGTCCCGGCGGGGCGGCAGGTCGGGCAGCTCCGGGTGCTTGACCAGCCCGTGGGCCACGTCGATGCGGAAGCCGTCGACGCCCCGGCCGAACCAGAACCGCAGGATCGACTCGAACTCCTCCCGCACCTCGGGGTGTTCCCAGTTCAGGTCGGGCTGCTCGGGTGCGAACAGGTGCAGGTACCACTCCCCGTCGGGCAGCCGGGTCCAGGCCGGGCCGCCGAAGCAGGACACCCAGTCGTTCGGCGGCTCGGCCCCGTCGGGTCCGCGCCCGGGACGGAAGACGTAGCGCTCGCGCTCCGGGCTGCCGGGCCCGGCCGCCAGCGCCGCCCGGAACCAGGCGTGCCGGTCGGAGGTGTGGTTGGGCACGATGTCGGGGATCACGCGGATCCCCAGCGTGTGCGCCTCCTCGATGAGCCGCTCGGCGTCGGCGACGGTGCCGAAGGCCGGATCGATCTCCCGGAAGTCGGCGACGTCGTAACCGTGGTCGGCCATCGGCGACTTGTACCAGGGGTTGATCCATATCGCGTCCACACCCAGCGACTTCAGATAGGGCAGGCGGGAGCGGATGCCGGCGATGTCGCCGACGCCGTCGCCGTTGCCGTCGGCGAAGCTGCGGATGTAGACCTGGTAGATGACGGCGCTGCGCCACCAGGGTGCGGTGGGGGACAAGGAAAGGCTCCTTAGGTAGGGCTACTTGGCCGCGAGGTGGGGCTACTTGGCCGCGAGGTCGGGCTACTTGGCCGCGCCGGCGGTGAGCCCGGCGACGATCCGGCGCTGGAAGAGCAGCACCATGACCACCAGCGGGACGGTGACCAGGACACCCGCGGCCATCTGGCTGCCGAACGGGGTCTCGTAGGTCGTCGCGCCGGTGAACTTGGAGATGGCGACCGTGGCGGTCTGCATGCCCGGCTTGTTGGTCATCGACAGGGCGATGAGGAACTCGTTCCAGGCCGCGATGAACGTGATGATGGCGGTGGTGAAGATGCCCGGCGCGGCCAGCGGCACGATGACCTTGCGGAAGGCCTGGCCGCGGGTGCAGCCGTCGACCATCGCGGCGTGCTCCAGCTCGTCCGGCATCTGCCGGAAGAACGTGGTCAGGTTCCACACCGCCAGCGGCAGCGCGAAGGACATGCTCGGCACGATCATCGACTGGTAGGTGTTGATCCAGCCGATGTCCGTGAACAGCTTCAGCAGCGGCACCACGATGGACACCACCGGGAACATCGAGGTGGCGATGATCAGGGTCAGGATCAGCCGCTTGCCGCGGAACTCCAGCCGGGCCATCGCGTAGGCGGTGAACGTGGCCAGCACCAGCGCCAGGGCGGTCGTGATCCCCGCGACGACCAGGCTGTTGAGCAGGGCGCGCCCGAAGCCCTGCGCCGGGTCGAACACGGCCCGGTAGTTCTCCAGGGACAGCGGGGACGGCACCAGCGAGGTGTCGAAGATGTCGCTCGTGCGGCGCAGGCTGGAGACCAGCATCCAGTAGAAGGGGGCCAGGCAGTACGCCACGACCGCGAGGACACCCGCGTACACGAGCCCGCCCCGCCCCTTCGCCATGAGGGTCGTCATGCCGTCACCTCCGTACGACGGCGCCGCCTGCCGCCCCCGCCGCCGACGAGGTCGGCACCGAGCAGCCGCACGAACGCGAGCGCGATCAGGAAGACGTAGAGGAACAGGATCACCGCGTACGCGGAGGCCGGTCCGAAGCGGACGTTGGACGCCTCGTTCTGCGCGAGCATCGACAGCGTCTCCACCGAGTGCTTCTGCGCGCCGACGAGGAGGTAGGGCAGGTCGAACATCCGCAGCGCGTCCATGCAGCGGAACAGCACCGCCACCAGCAGGGCCGGCTTCACCAGCGGCAGGGTGATGTGCCAGAACCGGCGCACCGCGCGGGCCCCGTCCATCCGGGCCGCCTCGTAGACCTCGGTGGGGATCACCTGGAGCCCGGCCAGCACCAGCAGCCCGATGAACGGCGCCGTCTTCCACACCTCCGCGACGATGACCGCGACCTGGGCGTGCACGCCCTCGGTGGTCCACAGGATCTGCTGTCCGAGCAGCGCGTTGGCGACGCCGTCGCTGTTGAAGATCCAGCGCCACAGCAGCCCGGAGATGGCCGTCGGCACCGCCCACGGCACCAGGATCCCGGCCCGCACCAGCGCCCGGCCCTTGAACGCCTTGTGCATGATCAGCGCCATGGCCACGCCGATCACCGTCTCCAGGCCGACGGTGACCACGGTGAAGAACGTGGTGTTCCAGAAGGCGTTCCAGAACCGCGCCCCGGACTCCCCGAAGATCTGCGCGTAGTTCCCCAGCCCGACGAACGGCTCTGTCTCGCTGATGAACCCGGTCGCCGGGTCCAGGCCCTTCGCCCCGTACAGCGACTCCTTGAGCGCCATCAGGGTCGGGTAGAGCACGACGACCGCCAGCACCAGCAGCGTGGGGGAGACGAGCAGCGCGGCCAGCCGTCCGGTCCCGGCACTCGCCCGCCCCCGCCCCCGTCGCGGCTGGGGCCGGGCCCCCGTGGGGACCTCGGTCCGGGCCGCCGCCTCGGTCATGACCCCGGCCCTCACCGCTCCGTGCTCTTCCGCAGCGTCCTCTGCAGGTCCCGCAGCGCCTGCGCGCTGCTCTTGTCCCCGTTCAGCACGGCGTACGCCTCCTGCTGGACCGCCGCGGTGACATCGCCGTACGGCACCACCCGGGGACGCGGGACGGCCCGCACGACGGACTCCTTGAGCACCGGCAGGTACGGGTACTGCTCGATGAGCTCCCGGTCGTCGTAGAGCGCGGCGTACGGCGGGGCGGCGGAGGCGTCCTCCAGCAGGGTCCGGGTGTTCTTCTCGCTCGTCATGAACTCGATGAAGTCCAGGGCGGTCGCCTTGTTCTTCGCCGTCGTGGACACGGCCATGTTGTGGCCGCCGAGGCTGGAGGAGCCGGGCCCGTTCAGGCCGGGCAGGGGCGCGACGGCGAACTTGCCCTTGATGCCGCTCTTCTGGGCCAGGGAGTACACGTAGGGCCAGTTGCGCAGGAAGACCAGCTTGCCGGACTGGAAGGCCTGCCGGCCGTCCTCCTCCTGGAAGGTGATGGCCTTCTTCGGGATGGTCCCGTCCCGGAAGGAACGGGCCAGGAAGTCCAGGCCCTTGCGGGCCTCGGGGGTGTCGACGTCCGGCTTGCCGGCGGCGTCGGTGACGGTGCCGCCCGCCGAGTTCACCGCCTCGGCGAAGTTCACCGTCAGGCCCTCGTACTTCTGGAACTGCCCGGCGTAGCAGGACATGCCCTTCGCCTCGGGGAGCTTCTTCACCGCGGCGCAGGCGGCGGTCATCTCCTCCCAGGTCCTCGGGGGCGAGGCGACCTTGGCCTTCTTCAGCAGATCGGTGCGGTAGTAGAGCATGCCGCCGTCCGAACTGGCCGGCACGGCGTAGAGACCGCCCCGGTACCGCGCGGTCTCCACCACCGGCTTCAGCATCTTCCCCAGCGGGAACCGCTTCTCGGGCAGCCGGTCGATCCATCGGTGGGCGGCGAACTCCGAGGTCCACACGACGTCGAGGGACAGCACCGTGTAGGCGTCGGACTTCGTCTCCGCGTTCTGGATCATCTGCTGCCGCTGGGCGTCCGCGTCGGTCGGCAGCTGGATGAAGGTGACCTTCTCCTTCGGGTGCGCCGCGTTCCAGCGGTCGAGCATCGGCTGGACGGTGCCGGTGGTGTCCTTGCCCGCGACATACGTGATGGGGCCGCGTCCCTCGAACGACGGGGGCCCGGCCTGCCCGGAGCCGCCGTCGGAGGAGCCGCAGGCGGTGAGGAGGAGCCCGGCGGCGGTGATCACGGCCGCTCTGCTGGTGGTTCTGGTCGTCACTGTCTCTCCTGGTCGTACGGAACCGGGTTGAGGTGCTGGCGAGACTGCGTTGTCACGCGACTCAGGCAGGAAACTCCCAGCTCAGAAAGTCAAGAGAGGGTGACCGGGGGAGAGTTCGCTGCTGTCGGGACAACGCTTGCAAGCTAGGGGTGTGCCTAGGTGAAGTCAATGCGTTACGTGCGGGTAATGAGCTGATCCACCGAGTCGGTGAAGCATGAAAGCGCTGTCACGCAGCCGGGTGACGGAGTGGGTTCCTGTGCTAACGTCCGGCTCATGCCTCCAGCCCAGCAACGGCACCCCACGATGGCCGACGTCGCCGAGCGGGCCGGGGTCTCCACCTCCACCGTCTCCCGCACGCTGCGCGGACTGTCCACGGTCTCGCCGGAGGTGCGCGCCCGCGTCGAGAAGGCGGCACGCGAGATCGACTTCGCCGTGTCGCGGCAGGCGGCCAGCCTCGTCACGGGCAGGACGGGCACGGTCGCGGTGATGGTCCCGACGCTCAACTCGTGGTTCATGGGATCCGCCCTGTCCAGCCTCGCACCGCTGCTGCGGGCGGCGGGCATGCAGCTGAACGTCTACGAGATCCCGGACCTGGCCGAACGCACGGCGTTCTTCGAGCACCTCCCCGCGCGCCGCAACGCCGACGCGCTCCTGGTGTTCTCCTTCGACCTCACCGACGAGGAGACGGCCCGGCTGGACGACCTCGGCATGCCGGTGATCTACGTCAGCCAGCATGTCGAGGGCCGCCCGAGCGTCTACGTCGACGACGTCGCCGGAGCCCTGCACGGCACCCGGCACCTGCTCAACCTCGGCCACCGGCGCATCGCCTTCGTCACGACCGAGGGGGCGAGCGGCTTCAGCTTCAGCTCCAACGAGCGGCTGCTGGGCTACCGGCAGGCGCTCACCGAGGCGGGGGTGCCGCTCGACGACGACCTGGTGGTGTCCACGCGGACCGGCAGCAAGCGCGCGGCAGCCGAGTCCCTGGGCGCGCTGCTCAGCCTGCGCGAGCCGCCCACCGCCGTCTTCGCCGAGCAGGACGAGGTCGCGGTCGCCCTCATCTGGAACCTCCGCAAGACCCGGATCGAGGTGCCCGAGCGCGTCTCGGTCCTGGGCTTCGACGACCAGCCGCTGGCGGACTGGTTCGACCTGTCGACGGTGGCGCAGTCCCCGTCGGAGATGGGCCGGCTGGCCGGGGAGCTGGCGTTGAAGCTCATCGAGGACTCGGACGGCGACCATGAACGCCACATCGTCCTGCCGACCCACGTGATCCCCCGGGCCACGACGGCCCCGGTGGCGCCCCGACCGGCGGATCAGACCACGAGGCCGGAGGGACCGGAGGAGTCCGAGGCGCCGGGGAGCCCGGCGAGCGTGTAGAACCCGCTCGGGTGCCGGCGGTGCCTCCTACGGTGCGTCAGTCCGTGGTGGGGCGCACGTAGCTGACGAAGGCCGCGCCGCTGTCGAGCACGGTGTGGCCGGTGAGCTCCCAGCCGCGCGGATCGAAGGCGGCCTTGTGGGAGAAGACCGGGATCCCGGTGCCGATGGTCAGCGGGGCCACCTTGAGGACGAGCCGGTCGATCTCGGAGTACAGGGCACCGGCCAGTTCCGCGCCGCCCAGCAGCCAGATGTCCTTGCCGTCCTCCTGCTTCAGCTGCCGCACCTTCTCCACGGGGTCGTCGGCGACCAGTTCGACGGCCGGGGCCGGGGCCTCGGTGAGGGTCGTGGAGAAGACCAGGTGACGCAGGTGGGGGTAGGCGTCGTCGATGCCGGCCTTGAGGCCGATCTCGTAGCTGCGCCGCCCTTCGAGGACGGTGTCGAAGTGCGTGCCCTCCGCCGTGACGGACAGGGCCGCCCGCGCCTGGACGGGCAGGGTCTCCGGGTACTCCGCCACCAGGTAGTCGATGTAGTCCGCCGGGATCGGCCAGAAGCCGGCCGGCCCGGTGGGATCGGCACCGTCCGGGCCCGCGATGAAACCGTCCAGCGTGGTGGCGATGTAGTACACGAGCTTTCGCATACGGTGCTCCCTCTTCGGGTCTGCGTGATGGGCCGAGACCAGAGTGGATCAAGCGCGGGGGTGGCGTGGGTCGACCTGGTCCGGTGTGATCCATTCGACGGCACACGAAAAGGGCGGGGTCCGAGAACCCCGCCCGACACCATGGAAGCCCCGGCTCAGGGCCACACCAGGCAATAAGGCTGATGCCCCGCCTCATGCAGCCGGTGGGAGAAGTCCTGCCACTCGTGCAGCGATTGAAGGCGGCGGGGCGCTGACCTGGCACTTCTGGGGAAAGTGTGCGTTGACCTGCGAAAACTGCCTTTGGCGCTTCTCACGGGTCAACGCCGTTTCCCAGGCTCATGTGCCCTGGATGTGCCCTCGGGCTGGACCGGATGGCCCGTGTGCTCGCCGCGGATCGAGGTCCCCGACGACCTTGTGGGGCTGGATGGCTGCGTCGACGGGATCCCGGTGCACCGGCTGCTGCGCCGACAGGACGTGCTGCCCGGCACGAACGCCGATCGGACCGCCTCCCGGCCGCCGGACAGGGAGAGGTCAGAGGGCGGCCAGGGCGTTGAGTGCGGCGTCGAGTCGGGCAGTGGCTTCGTCGGCGACGGGCTTGAGGGTGTCCAGACCGGTGAGGGTGACCATGGTGCCCGGGTCGAGAGCCTGGACGAGCATCTGGTCACCGTCGCGGCGTACGACGACGTTGCAGGGAAGCAGTAGGCCGATGGAGCGGTCGGCCTCCAGGGCCCGGTGCGCGAGCGGCGGGTTGCAGGCGCCCAGGATCAGGTAGTCCTCCATGTCGTGGCCGAGCTTCGCCTTGAGGGTGGCCGCCACGTCGATCTCAGTGAGGATGCCGAATCCCTGGTCGGCCAGGGCCTTGCGTACGGCAGTGACGGCGGTGTCGAAGTCGGTGGCGGCCAGGCGGACGGTGCGGTCGTAGGACACGGACACTCCCGGATAGTGCGGAACGATTGATTCCTCTATACCCCGCCGGGTACCCGCAGGGCGCGAGGCGACGCCTTGAGCGGGGTGGTTTCCATGCATGGAATACCCCCCCAGGTATAGCTGTTATGGTGAGCGTCAGATACCCCCCGGGGTAAACCGTCCGAGAGGAGTCGTGAGCCGTGTTCTTCGTTGACACCCTGGAGTTCGAGGGCCTGGGCAACCGGAGCTACCTGGCCGGCGGGCCCCATGCCGCGGTGGTCGTCGACCCGCCGCGCGACATCGACCAGGTCATCGCCGCAGCGGTTCGCCGCGGGGTGCGCATCGCCTTCGTGGCCGAGACCCACGTGCACAACGACTACGTCACCGGCGGCCTGGAGCTGGCCCGCGTCACCGGCGCCCAGTACCTGGTTCCGGCCGGGGCACAGGTGTCCTTCGACCGCACCCCTGTCGCCGACGGCGACACCGTGACGGTGGACGAGGGCTTGGTGCTGCGGGCGATCGCCACTCCCGGGCACACCCCGCACCACACCTCCTACGCCCTCGTGGAGGACGGGCGCGGTGTGGCGGCGTTCACCGGAGGGTCGCTGCTCATCGGCACCGTCGGCCGCCCCGACCTGGTCGAGCCGCGGCTGACCGAACAGCTGGCCCGAGCCCAGTACGCCTCCGCCCACCGGCTGGCCGACGAGCTGGACGACGAGGTGCCGGTCCTGCCCACCCATGGGTTCGGCAGCTTCTGCTCCTCCTCGCAGGCCGAGGGGGACGCGACCACCATCGGCAAGGAGCGCGAGACCAACGACGCGCTGACCCTGGACGTGGACACCTTCGTCGCCCGGATGCTCGACGGCCTGGACGACGTACCCGCCTACTACGCGCACATGGGCCCGGCCAACGCCGCGGGCCCCGCACCGGTCGACCTCACCCCGCCCGCGCGTGCGGACGCGGAGGAGATCGCCTCCAGGCTGGCCGCGGGCGAGTGGGTGGTGGACCTGCGCAGCCGCATGGCCTTCGCCGAGGGGCACGTGGCCGGGTCGTTCAACTTCGAGGGCGAGGGCAAGCTCGCCACCTACCTGGCCTGGCTGATCCCGTGGGGCAAGCCCGTCACCCTGCTGGCCGAGAGCCCGGAGCAGATCGCCGATGCGCAGCGGGAGCTTGCGCGGGTGGGCATCGACCGCCCGGCCGCCGCCGCCACCGGCGACCCGGCCGGCTGGATCCGTGAGGGTGAGCAGCTCGCCTCCTTCCCCCGTGCCCGTTTCGCCGACCTCGCCGAGGTCCGTGAGCGCGGCGACGAAGTGGTCGTGCTGGACGTGCGCCGGGACTCGGAGCGTGCGGGCGGCTACATCGAGGGTTCGGTCCACATCCCGATCCACGAGCTGCACGGCCGTATCGGCGAGGTGCCGGAGGGGACGGTGTGGGTGCACTGCGCCGGCGGGATGCGCGCGGCGATCGCCGCCTCCCTGCTGGACGCCGCCGACCGCGACGTGGTCGCCGTCGACGACGGCTTCGACGCGGCGACGGATGCCGGGCTGTGCCTGGCCTCCGGCTGATACAGACCGTTCCCTAGCAAGGAAGGAAGCGTGTGATGTTCCTCTTTCGCCGAAACGGGCCCCGCGTCAGGGTCGACGAGGCGCGCAGCCGCACCAGCGGCGACCGGCCTGACGCTGTCCTGCTGGATGTGCGTGAGAAGCCCGAATGGACCGCGGGCCACGCTCCGGGCGCCGTGCACGTGCCGCTGACGGAACTGGTCGCAGGCGCCACCCTGCCCGCCCAGGCGCAGGGGCGACCGCTGGTGGTGATCTGCCGCAGCGGGCACCGTTCCCAGCAGGCGGCGAAGCTCCTTGCCGAGCGTGGAGTGCAGGCGGTGGACGTGGAAGGCGGCATGAACGCGTGGGCCGCTGCCGGGCACCCGGTCGTCGACGAACGCGGGAACAGCGGCCGGATAGCGTGACCGTACTTGTTCTCGCCCTCATCGCCGGGGCCGTCGTCGGTCTCGCCCTCGGAGCCCTCGGCGGCGGCGGCAGCGTCCTTGCCGTACCGGCACTGATCTACCTGCTCGACTTCACACCGGCCGCCGCCACCACCGCCAGCCTGATCATCGTCACCGCCACCTCCGTCACAGCCCTGTACGTCCACACCCGCGACGGGAACGTGGCATGGAAGACAGGGGCGCTGTTCGCCGCCGCGGGCATCGTCCCCGCCTTCCTCGCCGGGGCCGTCGCCGGAAGCCTGCCCGACGAGGTGCTGACGTCGGCGTTCGCGGTCATCGCCGCGCTGGCGGCCCTGCGCATGCTGCGTCCGTCCACGTCAGAGCCGCCGGACCGAATCCGTCCCGGCAAGGCGGCCGGCGCCGGTGCCGGACTCGGCGCCGTGACGGGCTTCCTTGGAGTCGGCGGGGGATTCCTCGCCGTGCCCGCCCTGGTGAGCGTCCTGGGACTGGCCATGCGGCGGGCGGTGGGCACCAGCCTGCTCGTCATCACGGTCAACTCACTCGCCGCGCTCGCCGCTCGCACCGGCACCACCGGCGGGCTCCACTGGGAGATCATCGGCCCCTTCACCGGAGCCGCGATCCTCGGCGCCTGGGACGGCAAACGCCTCGCGACGAAGATCTCCGGCACCACCCTTCAGAAAATCTTCGCCGGCGTACTGCTGGCGGTGGCGGCCTTCATGCTCGTCGACGTGATCGCCTGAACACGAAGGCCGTCAACAGCCCAGAAACAGGGACCGGGAGAACCTCTCCGGTCGGCGCGCATCTCAGGACCGCCTGCTGCCCGGCTCCCCTCCGATCAAGTTCCACCACGACTTCCGCACCCGTAAGGACATGCCATGACCACACCCACGGCCCTCGCCACCGACGAGGCGCGCACCCGCCTGCACGAACTGACCGTCATCGACGTGCGTACCCCGGGCGAATACGCCGGCGGTCACCTGCCCGGCGCGCTCAACATCCCCCTCGACCAGATCCAGCGCGCGCTGCCCGACATCCGGCACGCCGCCGAACGCGGTGACGTCCTGGTCGTCTGCGCCTCGGGCGCCCGCTCCGAGAACGCCGGCAGGATCCTCGCGGAGAACGGCGTCAGGGCAGCCACCCTGTCGGGGGGCACCGGCGCCTGGGCGGCCGACGGCCACGAGCTGCACCGCCCGCAGGGCGCCTCGCGTGCCACCTGGGGCATGGAACGGCAGGTGAGGCTCACGGCAGGAGTGATCGTGCTGCTCGGCCTGCTGCTCGGGCTCGTCGTCCACCCGGCCTTCCAGCTGCTCTCCGCCGGCATCGCGGGTGGTCTGGTCTTCTCCGCCCTGACCAATACCTGCGGCATGGCCGCCCTGCTCGCCAAGCTCCCCCACAACCGTCCCCGCGCCGCCGACCTCGACAACACGCTTGCCGCACTGCGCAACCGCTGAGCCACGCGAAGGGAGGGGAGGGATCCTGAACCGGACCCCTCCCTTTTCGCCTGCCAGGCATGCGGCCAAGGCGCGCTACCCGTGCGCAGACGTCTCCTCTTCCGGTGACGGCTGCGGATCCCTCCTTCTCAACGTGCGAAGCAGCACCAGCAGTGCCGCCAGCGCCGCCACAGCGGCCGTGATCAGCACGATCAGCCGGTCGGACACCGCTGCGCCGAGGTCGGACAACCGCTCTTCCAGGGCGAACTCGGTATCGGTGCTCAACACCGACGGCAGCGCGGACGTGCCGTCGAAGGCGAGGAAAGCCGCACCGAGCGCGATGAACAGCAGGCCGCCGACGACCGAGGTGCTGTGCAGGGCCACCGGACCCACCCGGAAGACCCGCCCTCGCAGCCAGCGCTTGCGGCCCAGATCGAAGCGGTCCCACAACAACGCCAGCACGAACATCGGAACCGCCATCCCCAAGGCGTAGACGGCGAGCAGTACCCCGCCGTGCAGAGGGTCGCCGTCCACGGCCGCCACGGTCAGGATGCCTCCGAGGATCGGCCCCGCACAGAACCCCGCCAGCCCGTACACCGCGCCCAGCGCGAACACCGACAGCACCGAGCCCGAACGGCGTCCGCCCGCGGCCTGCGCCATCCGGCGGGAGCCGAAGCCCAGCCCGGCGATCTGGGCCACGCCCAGGGCGATGACCGTCCATCCGCCCGCTGTCACCAGGGTGTCCCGATGGCCGTAGAAGAGCCGGCTGGCAAACGAGCCGGCCACGCCGAGCGGCACGAGTGTCGTGCACAGGCCGAGGTAGAACAGGCCGGTGCGCGCCACCAGCCGGGTGCGACTGGTAAAGGAGTAGGCGAAGAAGGCAGGCAACAGCAGTGCGCTGCACGGGCTGAGCAGAGCGAGCAGACCGCCGAGGAACGCAACCGCCAGTCCGGCCTCGCTCATCGCCCGGCCGCCTTCGCCGCGGCCTCGACGGCTTCGTTGAAGGTGGCCGTGGGCTGAGCCCCCAGGATCGGCCGGCCGTTGATCAGAAACGCCGGAGTGCTGGTCACACCGAGGTTGTAGCCCTCCTCCTGGTCCTTCTGCATGGCGCTGCGGGCCTTGTCGGATGCCATGTCCGCCTGGAACCGCTCGATGTCGGTGATTCCGGCCTCACGGGCCATGTCGATGAGGTTCTCGGCGCTGAACTCACCGGCGTTGCGTTCACGCGGCTTGCTGTAGGCGACGTCGTGGAACTCCCAGAACTTCTTCTGCTGCCCGGCCGCCCAGCCGGCGAGCGCGGCCTGTTCCGACTCCTCGCCGAAGACGGGAAAGTTGCGCCATTCGATGCGCAGGACGCCCTTGTCGACGTACGAGCGCAGCAGTTCGGGCTCGGTCTTGCGGGCGAACCGGCCACAGAACGGGCACTGGAAGTCGGAGTACTCGATCATCACCACCGGGGCGTCCGCCCGTCCGACGGCCAGGGCATCGGAGGGATCGCGGCGAGCAAGAGCGAGCAGGCTCTCGTCGGCGGGCGCCGGGACGGCGGACTCGCTGACGACGGCGGATTCGCCCGCTGCCTCGTTGCGGCTCCCGGAGCCGTCCAGCGTGAGGGCGAAGGCCCCGGCCACCGCGGCGGCGGCGAGGACCGCGGCGGCCGCGATGGCGCGCCTGCGGGTGCGGCGGGACGAAGATGGTGTGAATGCAGTCATGGAACACCTCAGATGCGAGGGAGAAGGGGCAGAACCGGGCCGCAGATCAGGCAGACGCCGTGACCGGGCACGCGGTCTGCAAGGACAGACGGCGCAGCGCGGCTTCCGCCAGCAGTCCCGCCGACAGGACAGCCAGCAGTGGCTGCAGGGGAGCCCAGTAGCTCAGGGCTCCGGAAGCTCCGAGGAGCAAGAGGACGAGCTTGTTGCAGACCGGGCAGCCGACGGCGAAGAAGGACAGCGTGCCGCCGACCACTCCCAGACGGCCGCCTTTGTGGGTCTTGGGCCCAGAGGGGGCAGCGGGTTGGCGCACATAGGTGGTCAGGACGATGCCTGCCAGTACGGCCGTGACGGCGAGAGCCGGGTAGTTCCACCACTGCACGGGGACCGACCGGCCGAACAGCGGATTGGGCACCACGTCGGTGGGTGCGCCGACCAGGATCGCTGTGGCCAGGGCACCGAGGCCCGCCACAGTCCACTGCCGGGTCCGCCAACCACGCAGTGCTGCACCCGCCCGACGCCAGGAGCGCGGGGAAGAAGACATGCTGAAAAGCTCCGTTTCCAAGGATTCATGGACACGACCAACAGGCCGGTCTAAATCCGCAGAACGGAGTGAAGTGTCGTTGGCGGCGGCGGCGGAGCCGGGCCGCCCGACAGCATCCCGGAGAGCTGTGAATGGGACGGCGTAGAGGCAGTATGAAGGGCTGCGGGACCGGGGCACGAAGCCGTCGGCGCCACACTTTCCGCTCGCTGCGCGCTGTGATCGGCGAGCACCTTCTTGCCGCATGGCGCCGCCGTCCCGCCGGACCCCTCAGAGGCGGTAGGTGCATGCACATGCTGCGCGGCGGACGGGGGCGTGCCGGGCCCGCCACGCTCCGCGTGTCCAAAGACGCACAACAGCGCCACCACGGCTACAAGCAGAGCCAGCACACCGTGGAAGCCGACGTGTGCCGGCCTGTGTGCCACTGCTCGCTTCATCATCGATCCCGCGTCCGCTTGGAGACTCAGCCACCATAGGACACGCGCACGGCTAAGAACCCTCGGCAGGCCGGGTGGGCGGAGACTCAGGCGGGTGAGCCGGATGCCGGGGTACCCAAGCTCAGGCCAGAGAGAGGAACAGCTTCTCCAGTCGGGTACGCATCTGCTCCCGGTCGCCGGAAGCGGCCATGTCCGCGTCGGTCAGGCAGTGCTGCAGACCGGTGGCGATGATCGCGAAACCGGCCTTGTCCAGAGCCCGGGACGCCGCGGCGAGCTGGGTGACGACGTCCTCGCAGTCCCGTCCCTCCTCGATCATCTTGATCACACCGGCGATCTGGCCCTGTGCCCGGCGCAGCCGGTTGACCACCGTCTTCAGTTCCTCAGCCGCCATCGCCAGTTCCACAACCCACACTCCTTCGAGATACCCCCTTGGGTATCTTACAGAAGGGACAACCCCGACCGGGCGAGGAAAAATCCCCGCGGCACCCACTGCCGTCACTGCTGATCAGGCCAACGACCGCCTGTACGGCTACACCATCATCGACGAGCGGCCTCGGCGAATACGCCGCCGGCCACCCGCCCGGCGCCCGCAACATTCCCCTCGGCCACCTGCGCACCGCCGTGTCTGCCCTCAAGACGGTCTGGCAGGGGTGGGGCGGGTCCGTGCAGAGGTGGAGTCGGGGGAACTCCTCGGACCCGCCCCGCTCACCGGCTTCCTGTCCTTCGGTTGGCCGGCCGGTGAGGCTGGAGGGCCCCGACGCGGGGATCTACGAGGCAGTGGCCAGATCGTTGAGCAGCTCGTCGAGGCCCACGACGCGGAACGACTGGAGTCGGCGAATCAACTGCGAGGCGAGGAACGTCCCGGTGTTCGGATGGCCGTACGGCAACGGCGCATCCGGCTGTGCGATGACCTTCACACCGCCCTCGTCCCGGCCGTACAGAGTGCCGTGCACGCCGTACAGGGGTGCGCTCCTGGCCAGGAACACCGTCGGGTCGTCCTCCAGGTGCGGACAAAGCCTCGCGGCAGCACGGGTGTGCCTGCGGCACACCGGAGGTTGATTGGTGAGGATGCTCGGGCGACTTGGATCGTGATCCCGAGGGCCGGCGAGAAAGATGAAGCCGAGGGGCGTGCGGGCGGGACCTGTGCAGACCTGGCAGGTGAGCGTCTGCATGCACACCATCTGCCGGTGGGGGTGCATCAACTTCCACTGCGGCGCACCGGAGATCCGGCCTTCGGCGTCGACAGGGTTCCACCCGCACCGGGCCCAGAGCACGCCCCGCGGGTCTCGGTCCCGGGGGTCCTCGTCCGCGTAGTACAGCCGCGGGCCGGAGGCGTGACGCGTGATGACGAGGTTGTCCGGCGCCGCGTCCTCCCCTTCCCTCTGGGTGATGTACGGGACCAGGGAGAGACTCTTGTCTCCCGACTCGGCGGCCCGCAGGTTGTACGTGAGGCGGAGGGGCGGGAAGGTCACGGCGCCTCCGTAAGGCATTGGTGAGCCACCAGGCGTTCGAGGAGTTCGTCGAGCGTCCACGCCATGCGCCGGAGGTGCCCGACGGCTTGGCGGTAGTCGGTGGGTACTCCCTCGGTCCCGAGGGTGCGTCCGCGCTCGATGAGGTCGGCCACCTGCCCGTCCTGCTCGGCCACCTTGGAGACCACGGCGAGGTGGACGAGCCGCATCAGGTGGCCACGAAGGCGCTGCTCGTGCTCGTCGACCTCGTGTTCGGTGGGCGTGTAGTCGTCCAGGACGGCTGCCACGTCATCGAGCAGCAAGCCGTCGACATACGGGGCCCAGCGCTGCACCTTCTTCAGGACCCTTCTCAAGCCGGCCTCGGTGAAGGGCGGTACGGCGGCTCGCACGGGATGGGACCAACCGGGGTGGAGGGTGGTGGCCGTCATCGCCCCGACTCCTCTGGCACAGCGAGGCGGAGCCGGTGGGTAGCTCGTACGGGGGCGGGCACGGTGATCTCCTCTACGCGAAGTCGGCGATCCGGACGCCCTGGAGAGGGCCGGCCATCGGCTTCGAGGCTCCCGTTGCCGTAGTGGCGTCTCCACGCCGTCGCTACGCCTTTTCCCCGCCGTCTGGACGGCGGAGAAGCGTCGGTCGGACGGCGTGGAGACGCGCTGGAGACAAGCGGAACCTGTGGGTCACACCCGTTCGTACGACCGGAAGAGCGACCGCGATGCTGAACGACTCACGCCCGGCAGTCCACCGTTCTCCCACGCACTGGGTGGCCCTGGCCGGTCGGTGCGAGCCGCTTGCCTCCGCCCGTGACCACGCTCGTACAGTGCTGGCCGGTGTCGTGCCTTGCGTGGACGACGCGGTGTTGGTCGTATCCGAGCTGGTGGGTAACGCAGTGCGACACACGACGGCCGGCCCCGACTGTCTGACCATCGAGATTGACGGGGGTCAGGTCGTTGTTGCGGTCCACGACCCGGAGCCTGACGACGGTCGTGTGCAACTGCCGGAGACGGCTGCCGATCCGCTTGCCGAGTCCGGCCGGGGGCTGTGGCTGGTGCAGGCGCTGGCACGTCGTTGCTACGTGGAGACCACCGCCGTCGGCAAGGCGGTCGTTGCCGTCCTGCCGCGCGGGAAAGCGGCGGTCAGCCGAGCGGCAGGCTCTTGACGACGTCCCACCGATAGGCGCGGTCCTCGCGTCGCAGCTCCACCAATTGCACCTCACGGACGTCCAGATCAACTGGCGCAAGCCCGCGGAGCAGCGTGACGGCCTTGATGACGGGGGCAGCGGGGCGGGGCCGGTTGTTGTAGGCCAGGCTCAGGTGCGGGCGGAACAGCGCGGTTGGCTTGCGGGGAGCCAGCCCCAGCGAAGCCATGGACTCGCTGAGGGCCGCGTGCAGCGCCAGTACCGGGCCCCAAGGGGCGACTGTCAGACGTACGGCTCCCCGAGAACCCGCGAGCGGGACCGCCCGCAGGCGAAAGGCCGCCGGGAGAAGCGGGGCTGCCGCGCTGATGACGTCATCGAGACGGCTCAGCGGCAGCGCTGCGGCGGGACCGACGCGGGTGAGCGTGATGTGCAACCCGTCGGCGGGGACCGGATCCAGGCCGAGCGGCGCGAGGTGCTGCTGACAGCGAAGAGCGAGGTCGGCCAGCGCTGGGCTGCCGGGGAAGGTGAGCAACCAGTAGTACGCCCGGGTCTGTGCTGTCCAGCCGGGCCGGTCCCAGTGATCGACCATGGTCTCCACGGCGTCGAAGGCGGCCTGGTCGTGCGCCGCGATCACCGCCGGGTCACTCAGGTCGGCCGGCGGGTGGG
This sequence comes from Streptomyces sp. NPDC059696, assembly GCF_042733745.1. Classification (NCBI taxonomy): domain Bacteria; kingdom Bacillati; phylum Actinomycetota; class Actinomycetes; order Kitasatosporales; family Streptomycetaceae; genus Streptomyces; species Streptomyces sp. NPDC059696. Next base: position 334,108 of record NZ_JBHWFG010000002.1, on the reverse strand, counting down.
CAGGGAAGGCTGCGGGATCGGCGCTGAGCTGTATGTGCGGCCAAGGCACCCGGCGAACTCCTCCGTGATCACCCCGCCTCGGCAGGCGGGTACTGACAGCCCCAGGCGCGGAGCTGTTCGCCATACTCGCGCACCGCCGACCGGGACCGCCAAGGGGCTGCTCGCTCGTACAAGTCCCGGGAGCGTTGCCGCACCGAGCTGATCGGCAGCGGACTGGCCAAAGTGATCGCCTGTTGCCCAAGGGACATGGCATGCTCCACGTCCGGTGCTCGCTGTTGAAGCACCGCGGTGGCCACGTCGAGGCGGACCAGCGAGCGGCTCCACGCGGAATCGGACTTCTCGACCAGGTCGTCGAGGTCCTGGGCGTCCCGCAGCACGTGCCCGGTGTCCTGCAGAGCGACACGGGCGGTCAGCGCATTGGCCAGGGTGCGGGCCCGCCCATACGGCAAGAAGGAGATGCAGGAGGTCAGGCCGGGGGTCACGTCATGCCGGTCGGAGAGCTCCAGCGCCCGCCCGATGGCCCGCTCGGCCTGGTTCCGGTCACTGAGCTTGCCGAGCGCCCGGGCCCGGCCGTTGACCAGTAGCCGGATGGCCTGCGGGTGGTTCGGCGCCCGGTCCACCGCGGCGGCGGCCCGCGCGTCGGCCTCGTCGTAACGGCCTGCGTAGTACGCCGCGAAGGACTGGGTGCCGCAGGCCCACATCTCGGTGTCGAGATCGCCGATTGCCCGGCTCAGTTCCAGCGCTTCGGCGCAGTACGCCTCAGCCAGGGGAAACGCGCCGGTGTTCACCGCCATGTAGCCGAGCAGTCCGCCGGCGCGTGCGGTGATCCGGAACAGTTCCCTGCGTGCGGATGGGGGTTGCTGACCCGCGAGCAGGGTGTATCCCATACTGCGCAGGCTGTTCGTCTGTCCCCACAGGCCGTCCGGTCCGTCCTTCTCGTACCGCTCGGTGATCACCTCGATCCGGGAGGCGAGGAAAGACAGAGTGGTCTGGTCGACGTTGCCGCAGGCCAGCTGACGGGCTCGGGCGACAATCTCCGCCGGGTCGTCATCGTGGGCCGTCGGGCCGGCCTGGGGAGAAGGTGGAACGTCCGCAGGTGGTAGCTCTGGGGCGGCCGGCGGATAAGCCGAGGCCGAAGCGAACAGGTCGCGGGCAGCCCTGCCCAGCAGCTCCTCCAGAATGCGGCACGTGTCGGGGCGGGGAAGCTGCTTCAGTTCCCCACTCAGCCACCGGTCGAACTGCCGCGAAGAGACTGCGACCGCGGCCAGCCGAGGGTCACCCGCCTCCTCGGCCAGGTTCCGGGCCGCGCGGGAGAACTGCACCTCGAACGCCGTGTAAGTCGTGAGGTGGCGCTCTTCGAGTAACTGCCGCAGCAGTGTGTTCCGGGGCATGAAAGACCTCCCAACGCGTCGGCGGAGCCGAGGGCTCCTCGGCGAACGGCACGCACGCCGGATCGTGCGGCGTACGGGATGTCCTACGCAAGAGTGCCGACGCAAAGCGCAACTAGGCAATATGTCTGGCTAAGTTGGCCCGTTCGGGTTGTCCGCCAACGGGTGGATGGACAGACTGCCCCCATGGCACTGAAGAGGAAGCTGGTCCCTCAGTCGGTCTACCGACGCCAGCTCGCCACACGGCTGCGCGAGTTACGGGAGGCGTCCGGCCTGACCCTCACCGAGGTGTCGGAGCAGATCGAAGTCAACCAGGGGTCCCTCAGCCGGATCGAGACCGGCGAGCGCGGCACCACTCCAGTTCTGGTCCGGGCTCTCCTCGACTGCTACTCCGTCACGGACGCCGAGCTGCGTGACGACATCCTGGACCTGGTGCGTGCCGACAAGGAACAGCAGAAGCCCTGGTGGCGCAAGTACTCCACGGTTCTCACCCCGACCCGCTACGACGGTTACCTCGCCCTGGAGGCAGGTGCCGTCGCGCTGGCCAACTACCAGCCCCTGCTCGTTCCCGGCCTGCTTCAGACAGAGGACTACGCTCGCGCCGTCATCGCCCAGATGCGTCCCGAACTCACTTGTGACCAGGTGGACGCCCTGGTCAAGGTACGGATGGAACGCCAGGAAAGCCGCCTGTCCGGCGAGCATTCCACCGACCTGTGGGCCGTCCTGGACGAAGCCGTCCTCCACCGGGTTGTCGGCTCTCCCGCCGTGATGCGCCAGCAGTTCGCCCACCTTGTCCAGGCCGGCGAGCAGCCTAACGTCACCATCCAACTTCTCCCGTTCTCCGCCGGCGCCCACCCCGGCCTCTACGGGCCCTTCGTCATCCTCACCTTCCCCCAGCCCACGGCACCGCTGGTCTGGCTGGAGAACCCCAACAACTCCGTGTACCTGGAGTCCGAGAGCGACATCCAGAACTACACGGACATCTTCGACCAGCTCAGGGCCTCGGCCCTCAGCCCCGCCGAGACCCGTACCCGCCTCATCCGAACTGCCGAGGAGCTCGAACCTTGAGCACGATTCCAATCAGCCGCCCCCGCGCCGAGGAACTGCACCACGCGCACTGGCGCAGGAGTTCCTACAGCGGAGGCGCCAACGACTGCGTCGAGATCGCCGACCTCGGTGCGTACGCGGCGGTGCGCGATTCCAAGGCACTCGACCTCTCACCTGTGATCCTCAGCCGCTCCGCCCTGGGCAATCTGCTGGACTACTACACCGACGGCGAGGCTTGCATCGGCTGAGGCACTGCCCGAGCCGCACATGCGCCGTTTCAGCCGCCAACTGGGAGTGCCCGCATGAGTGACCAGCACGACAAGCCGTTCCTCCAGATCGTGGTCTGCGCGGCCGGGGTCGCCGCCGACGTCGGTCGGCTGATCACGGCAGCACAGGAACGGCACTGGGACGTCGGCGTCGTAGCCACCCCGAAAGGAGTCGGCTTCCTTGATGCCGAGGCGGTCGAGGCCCGGACCGGCCGCCCCATCCGCTCGGCCTGGCGGTCACCCGGTGAGCCACGCCTGAGCCGGCCTGCGGATGCGATCGCGGTCGCTCCGGCCACCTTCAACACGGTCAACAAGTGGGCAGCTGGGATCTCGGACAATCTCGCGCTTGGCATCCTGTGCGAGGCGCCTGCCATGGGTGTACCGGTCGCCGTGCTGCCGTACCTGAACTCCGCCCAGGCCGCCCATCCTGCATACCGACGGAGTCTGGACCTGCTGCGTGAGATGGGTGTCTTGGTCGGCTCCTACGAGCCTCACCGGCCGAAGGCGGGCGGCGGGGCCGACCGCTACCGCTGGGAGGAAGTGCTGGAGCTGCTCGCCCCCAGGCTGGCCATGCGGTCGTGATCAGCGCCTTCGTGCTTGCGGCGGTCGCGAGCCCGCAGATGCTTCGTGTACCGACGGGCTGGGGCCTGGTGGCTTCCCGGGTTGCACTGTGCTGCGGTCCTGTAGTGCACGGTCGCTGTGCGCGGGCCGTGAGATAAGGCGCTGCGTTCGCCAGGTCAAGGTCCTGGCGGGGGAGCGGGCGTCGTCCAGAGCTCGCTGGTCGACCACCTGCTTGAGGAGTCGCTCCGGTTCATGGCCGAGTGCTTCCGCCTCGGCGAGTGCGGCGGTGAGGGCGTCGATAGCGGGATCCGACAGGACCTGTTCCGCGTGCTCGGGCAGGGCCCGGCGGATGTGGCGTATGTACCGGTTCACCGCCTGTTGGGGCGGTCGATGCTGGACAAGAGCGGTGAGGGGCGCGCCTGCTGCCTCGTCGTAGGCGGCTTGGAGGTGGAGCAGGGCCTGCTGCGCGGCGGTGACCTGCTGGTCGTGGTGGCGGAGCTGGTGCCAGCGAGTGGCCGCGACGGTGACGAGGATCGCGGCATCGAGGAGCATCGCCAGAGCCGTGCCGTCCCCGGGGGCGGGCTCGCGGAACATCGCCCGTGCGGCGCTTCGCAGGGCGCGGGCGTGATGGTGTTCGGCCTGGACGCGGGATCGGGTGGCGCGTTCGAAAGCGGAAGCTGCCTCGCGGAGCTGGGCGCGGAGGGGTGCGGGAGCGAGGAGGGGCAGGGCGTCGAGAGCTTCACCGAAGGCGGCGAGGTGGGCCTGGGAGGCTCGGTCGTCGTATCCGCTGAGGTGGTGGGGGATGCGTTCGGCGGCTGCGGTTGCCCGGTGCCAAGGGTTGGGCCTGCGCCTACCCGGCCCGTCGGCGGGCTGCGGGTCGGTGGCCTCCAGGCGTGCTCGGATCTTGGGGAAGGACAGGTCCGGCGCGAGTTCGGAGCCGGAGAACCAGATCGGTTGCCTACCTGCTGTGGTGGTGTCTTCGCTGGCGACCTTGTAGCCGCGTACATCGCCAGAAGGGAAGTACACGACTTCGACCAGCACGCCGTCGGTGTGGCTGAGCAGGCGGATGAACTCGTCGGTGCTGGTGGTGGCGGCCACGGCGGTGCGGACGATGGTGCGCAGACGTTCGCGGGCCGGTTTTTCCTGGCCTTGGCGGTGTGCTTTTTCCTGTTCGGCGCGGGTGGGGCGCTTGGCGGCGGTGCGGTCTCCGCGGGCGACTTGGAAGAGGCCGTATTCCTTCTCGATGGCAGCGAGTTCGCGGTCGGCGGTGAGGTAGTCGTTCCAGTGGCGGGCGGTGCTCAGGTCGCCGCGGACCTTGGTGGCGGCGATGTGGATGTGGTCGGGGGCGTGCCGAACGGCGACCCAGCGGCAACCGTCCGGGTCGTCTTGTGGCGCGATGCCGGTGGCGGCCACAACGCGGCGGGCTATGCCGGCCCAGTCATCGTCGCTGAGGTGGCGGTCGGTTGTGGCGGCGCGGAGGGAGCAGTGCCAGACGTGGCGCTCGGGTGCTCGTCCGAGTCGGCGGGCTTGCTTGACGCGCAGGTCGAGGTCGGCGACCAGGAGCTTCCTTGCGGCGGTGAAGTCGTCGGTGCCGCCGGGGTCGGGGGCGAAGCCGTCCCAGGAGGCGACGAGGTGAGGGTCGGTGTGGTCTTTGGCCATCTTGGTGTCGAACAGGTAGCGGATCAGGCCGGCCGTGTCCTTGCCGCTGCTGATCTTGGCGATCACTGGGCTGTCCTTTTGGTGACGGCCCGGTCCGCCGCTGCCACGATCTCGCTGATGGCACTACGGACCGCGTTCAGGGTGCGTTCGGTCTGGGCAAGGGCGGCGGTATCCCCAGGATGTGGATGGCCGCCGGAGTTGAGTTTCCGGGCGATCTGGTTGGCGTTGTTGCCGATCTTGGCGACCTGCTCGCGCAGGACGGTCAGCTCGTCGATGTAGTCGTCCAGCGGTGTGCGCTGGCCGGGCAGGGCGAGATCGCCATGGATGTGTGCCATGACGACGGCGCCGACGTAGTGGGCGCCGGCGATGTTGAGCGACCGGGCCTTGGCGAGGATGGCGCTCCTTTCTTCGACGCTGTAGCGCACGTCGACGCGTTCCTTGCGCTGAATGTCTTTGCGCTTGCGGCGGCGGGCGATGCGGTGCAGGGCGGCGGCTTCGGCGGCACGAGGCAGGACGACGGGGGTGGCCTGGACGCGTTGTCTGTCCTCGGGTGCCCCCCGGCGCCCGCGGGTCTCCGCCACCCCCGGGGCGGAGCTCCCGTTGGACCGCTCCTTGGACGGTCCAACGGCATACCTTGCTGGCTGGGTGACGCTTGTGGTCATCTCCCGCTGTCCGGGGGGCAGCTCATGGCGGGCTTCGCGCATCGGGGCAGTCCTTACTAGGGGTCGGCGGAGGGAAGTGCCAGGGACGGTCGGCTCCGCGCTTTGTCCACTCGCTGAGCAGCGCGATGACGGGCGGTACCGACCGCGCACCGCGCTAGGAGACGCGCTCGGGCATACGGTCAAGTTCGGCCTGCAGGCGGCGTGTGATCTCGGTGAGGCGGTCTTTGCCGACGGGGTGGCCCTGGGCTCGGATCGCCGCTTCGACGTGGCGGCGGGAGATACGTCCTTGGCGGCCCAGGGGCGCGGCGCGACCGAGAGCCAGGAGCGTTTCCGTGGAAGCGCTGGGCTGCCGACCCTTGATCGGGCTGTGGGGCTGACGCGCCTCCGCCACTTCGGCCGGAGGGTCCGCCACGTCCGCGATGTCCTCCGCCACAACTTCATGCCGTGCTTGTGCCGCGTCCTTCGAGGTATCGGCCGTGTCGCTGTCCGGAGCGGGCCGCAGCAAGTCCTCGACGTGAGTGTGGCGCTGAGCACTGACCGGTTCAGTCGAGTGCCGACCAGTGGGGTGGCGGCGTATGACGAGATCCAGGTGGACGGCTCCGGCGAGCGCGAGCGGGGCGATGGCCGACAGGGCGCCGACGGTGACGTCGTCCAAGTGGAGCCCGGTGGTGTCGCTCTCCTGGTTGAGACGGACGGCGTGCAGGGCGTTCGCCCAGATGCTCGTGATGGTGGCGATGCCGACGAGGGCCCAGACGTAGAGGCGAGAGCGCCAGGGGGCGGTGCGCAGGATGAGCAGGGCCGCGACGCCGATGGCGATGAACCCGTCGATCACGAGCGGGAAGGCGTACGTCAGCACTCCGCGGATGTGGATGGCCACTGCCATCTGCCGCAGGGCGTCGTACGAGAGGGCGAAGCCGATCGTGCCGACCAGAGCGACCCCCAGGCGGATCGCGGCGGTCATCATCGGTACTGGGGTCGCGGTGGTGCGTACAGGCAAGCGGGTGCTCCAAGCAGGGGGGCCGGTGGGCAGCGAGGTGGCGGATCCGTCGCACCCGTCGCACGGCTGGTCAGAGCAGGTACGGGTGATCGTCGTGGTACGAGACGACTCGTCGCAGCGACGACACCCGTCACGGCGTTGACCTGCGATGCGACGGGTGCGACGAGTCTTTACGGGTGCGGGTGCGGGTGCGGGTGCGGGTGCGGGTGCGGGTGCGGGTCCGGGCCTGTCGGGGCGCTCTCGTCACCGTTCTCGGAGGCGGACTCCTCCGGGCAGTACCGCGCCCAGGCGTCGGTGAAGCGGAGCCGGGCGAAGCCCTTGGCCTGTCGGCCGCCCTCGAAGCGGAGGGTGGCGGCCTTGATGTCGAAGTCCTTCAGAAGGAGCCCAAGATGGCGTGGGCTGAGGCCGGTGGTGCCGTACTCGGCCCACGGAGCCTCCTGGTCCTTGAGAAGCTCCTCCAGCAGGTCCCGGGTGCGCATGATGTCCGGGTCGCCGCAGCGGGCGAAGGCGCGCCGGATGTCCTGCAGCAGGCGGGTCTTGAGGTTGGACTCGTCGTCCTTGTCCGCCTCGGCGGCGCACATGGCCACACAGGCAGCGCGCGCGTCCTCGGGCCAGGTACCGCCGGCCAGCTCCGCGACGATCACGAGCGGTTCCCAGGTGTCCGCCGCGCGGTCCTGCACCGGCATCCGCGGTACCAGGTCCGCGGCGGTGTCCATGAGCGGACGGATCCAGGCCGCCAGACGGTCCCGGAGGGCGTGCAGGGCGGGGATGTCGCGGCGGGAGCGGAACTGCTCGACGCGCTCGCCGTCCTTGCGGCGTTGTATGCGGATCACCACCGCCCGGTCCATGACCGTGTCCGGCAGGGCGCCGATGCCGGCGAGCGCGGCCATGGCGAAGGTGGGGAACTTCCGCGTCTTGTGCTCGGGGCCGGAGATCCGCAGGGCGGGCCGGTTGCGCTGGTGGCCGGCGTTGAGCAGGCCGCGCAGCTCCTCGTTCTTCTCGGCGGCCTTGATGCTGCCGAAGATGGTGTCGGCCTCGTCCACCAGCAGAGTGGGCGGGTCGTCACCGATGGCACGGAAGACGACAGCCGGGCTGGTGTTCACGGTGATCAGCGGGTCGTGCGCCGTCTCCGTGATCACGTCCAGCAGGCGGGACTTGCCGCACCGCTTCGCCGGCCCGACCACCGCCAGGCGCGGAGCGTGCTGCAGCGCGGGCTGGATGTGCGTGGCCGCCACCCACAGTGTGACGGCGGTCAGGGCCTCGCCACTGGGCAGGATCACGTACCGGGCGATCGCTGCGCGCAGCTCGTCCAGCAGGCCGGCGCCCTCGTTGGAGCTGTCGGTCCGATCAGGCTCGCTGGATGAGGGATCGGACGCCAGGCCCTGGCCGGGGATGGCCACGGGTGGCCAAGACCGGTTGACGGCGGGTGCGGTGGGGGTGTGAGAGGTCGTAGATTCGTCCACAGGCGTTCCTCCCCGGTGAGCCGGACGGGCAAGGTCCGGCTCACCAAGACAGATCGTTTTCTGGCAAGGGGCGATGGGGGAAGGGGCCGCGGGGGGGCCCGGGGGGGCCCGCCGCGGGGCGGCCCGGGTGGCGCGGTCCCCCCGCCCCCCCCACGACGCGGCCTTCCCTGCCCACGCCGTCGTGTCCTGTCTGCGGGAGGCCGGGCTAAGCC